>JAJDJN010000160.1 GCA_030267245.1 Desulfovibrio sp. OttesenSCG-928-A18 | reverse complement strand
TGGTTCCACCCGCGCTTACCCCCAGTTCCAACACCTTTGCCGGTTTCCGGTTTTGCAGGCGGGCTAGAATAAGCTCGTGGTCTTCATGGGACATTTCAGCAAGAACGTTTGCGTTTTGCGACATATCAGGCACTCCTGGCATCTTTTGAGTTTTTCACATACATACGCGGCCACGCTGTATCGTTCTTTGCATTCCCATCCCGTCAGTCCATTGAATGGTGCGCTCTCACTGGATACGCAGTTTAGTCGAAGGGATCCAGAAAATATCCGACCTTTACCCAGCATGAACGCCTCCATGGCCTCGACAAGAACGCAGAATGCTATTTTGAGAGCAGCCTGACAAAAACATCCTTCTTATTTTTACCGTCCCGCTATCGGGCACCAGCTATACGCCGTACGTGACTGTTACCCGCTATCAAAATTGCAAAAAATTGTACCCCCGCCCAGTTCTTTTTGCATGGCTGCCATGGTATGCTTGCATGACAAAGGTATTTTGGATATGTGCAATATAATGAAGACCATATTTTGGAGAAAAATACATGAGTGAAACATCAGATACTCATCTCCTTGCCCAAGCGGCCCCGGCAAAAAAAGAATCTTTGCGTGAAACCCTTGCCCGTAAAGGTTTCGAGCCGCCATTCACATACGACATCGCTCTGTTTCAGGCCCTCAACGACCACTACGCCGCAAAGCCCGTTTGTCCGGCTCCGCGCGATCTTACCCCCCGCGGACTTTTCTACCAGGCGGATCAAAGAGTCGACGCCATATTACGGCTGTTCAACGGTCCTTTGGCCGGCGCTTCATGCCTGGAGGTAGGCTGCGGCCGAGGCGAGGTCGCCGTACGTCTGGCCCAACGTGGTCAATGCAAGGTAACCGGAGTAGACATCCAAGTTTATCCTGAATGGATGGAACGCGAGGCCTCGCGCATTCATTTTTTGGCCGCCGATATTTCCACTGAAAATCCTTTTGACGCCAAGCAGTTTGACTTTATCTTTTCATTCGTGGTTCTTGAACATGTAAAAAATCCTCAAGCAATGGTTACGGCCATGCATTCATTGCTCAAACCTGGCGGATACTGTTACTTCACATGCAACCTCTATCGCGGACCGCTTGCTTCGCATCGGTACCGGGAGATCTACTTTCCGTGGCCGCACCTTTTATTTGGCGATTCTGTATTCGAAGAATATTATGCCTTGCACGAGATGCCGCCAACTGCCCCGGCGTGGGTAAATAAGATGACCCACCTTCATTACCTTGCTCTGTTGAAGACGCTCGACTTCAATATTTTGGACGCAGACCTGACCGGCAATCCTTTGGATGAAGATTTTGTTGCCTGCTTTGATGAAGTTTTGGGAAAATACCCGACAGATGACCTTAGGCACGACTTTCTGAAGGTCTTTCTGAGGCGCCAGCATTAGAGCATTCCAAAGCAAGGATTTGAGGACAAATCCTTGCAGAGCAAATACACTTTTTTAATATGAATTTGCTCTAAGGACCGCTGTTTAATGAGAGTTCTTGCCCTCTGCCAAGCAAGGAAAACCCGGATGCCGTTATAACGAAAGCCCGTTCCGCCAGGACGATGCGCTGTGTGCGGCACGGGATGGACGGCGCACCAGCCACAGCCCTCAGTTCGCAATCAACTCTTCATAGACATCAAGGATGCGCGGACAGACCTTGTGCCAGGTGCGCTCCGCGTGCACCCAGTCCTCGGCGTTCTGTACAAGCTCCCGGCACAAATCCGGGCTGTGCAGCAGGCGGCCCAGGGCTTCCATCAGGTCTTCCGAATCATCCGCCTTGCAGACCAGGCCGGTTCTGTTATGGCTGACGATCTCCGTAAGCGCCGCCACATCAGAAACCAGCACCACCTTGCGCATGATCATCGCTTCCAGCGGTTTTAAGGGCGGCACGCATTGGCAGACCTTGGCGTTGATACGCGGAAAAGGCATGATGTCGATTATGGAGTAATAGCGGTCCACTTCCGCATAGGGCACCCTGCCGGCAAAGACTATGGACTTGTGTCTGCCGCGCAGGGCATAGAATTTTTGCAGGCCCTCATCATGCAGTCCGTTGCCCACAATCAGCAGCGACACCTTTTCGCCCCTGGTGTTCAGGGAGATCACGGCATCAATCAGCGACTCCAGGCCCTCATAGGGGGTAACGCTGCCGATGAATCCCACCACCTTGCGCCCTTCAAGACCAAGGCTGGCCTTGAGGGCCGTGTCCGGCGGCAGGGGAGAAAAACGCTCGCTGTCCGCCGCGTTGGGGATGACGGTAATCTTGTCCCCGGCTATGCCGTTATCAACAAGGTCCTGTTTCAGGGCCTCGGAAATGGCGAACACGGCATCCGCCATCTGCCCTGTCTGTATTTCCAGTTGATGACAATTCTGATAGTCCCGTGTTTCGTCGTGCCATGGCATATAAGAGGCCCGGGTATAATGCCACATGCCCCGGTATTCATAAATCGTCTTGCAGCGTAAAGTCCTGCCGCCCATAATCGCCGGCATGCCGTTTTCAAAGTTGGACGCGGCATGCACGAGCCTCGCGCCGCTGTTCTGGATATATATGGCCAATTGCGTAGCCAGCAACTCCATATTATTCCCAACAGGGAGGATCGGAGGCCAGGGGGCCGGGATGCGGCGGTATTCCACGTTGTCCACCCGGTCGCACATATCAGGGGCCTTGTCTTTGAGCGCACGTGTGACCCAGGGAAAGCCGGGGCGGGTGTATACCGCAAGGTCAACGCCATGGTGCAGAAGATGCGAGGCAATGGCATGGCTGCGTACGCCATAACCGCTGGTCTGATGCGGAAAAGAGCCGTGCAGGGATAAAAAAACACGGGTATTATTGTGCCTTTGTGACCAGTTTTTCATATGTGCGTACTTCTTTATGCGGCATGCGCTTTCGATGTTCACGCCCAGCAAACGCCCGGCGCTCCGGACCGCTTGCGGACGCAGGCATACGCGCCGTTCGCTTTACGCCATACGGCAACGCTTTCGCCCTTAGTTGCCGCAGCGTTCAGTTGCTATGAGGCAGTATTCATACAACTGCTCATGGTATTTTTCATCCACCATGATCCAGGACTTGACATAGGCCGTCTGGCGGGCGGGATAGTCAAAGGACCTGGACGCCCGGCACTGCGCCTTTGGCAGATAGCGCTGGAGCAGGGTCTTTCCCTGGCGCGCGAGCTTGTACAGGCGGATGGAAAGCTCCAGAGCCCCGCAGCCTGGGTGGAGCGTCTCATCAAAGCCTTTCAGGGAGTAGAACACGGATTTTTTTATACTGAAGTTTTCATCAATATCGATGAACCAGGGCCTGGCCGGGCCCCCTTTAAGAAGGCTGCCCACCGGCACCTGCAGCAGCCAGGGCACTTCGCTGACATCGCCCCGCGCGGCAAGGCACTTGTGCTGATGGTATGCTTCAAAATGCTGCCGCACAAGCTCAACGGTCGGGCAGACCAGGTCGGAGAGCACAAGCAAAAAAGGAGCCCGGGCGTACAGAGCGCCCAAATTCAGGGCCGTGTAAAAAGCGCTCTCGGGGGCTGCCTCCAGATAGATATCGGCAATATTCCGATACCGGGCTTCTTGTTGCGCAACCCCGGCCGTATCAACCAGAACGAGTTCGAAGGGAAAGCCGCGCTCGGTGACGAGCACGGTCAGATGTCCCAGCACAGCGGCATCGATATGAGAGAGGGCGATAATGACGCTGACCAGCGGTTTTTCCGCCAGGGGGCGCTCCTCAACCCCGCGCAACAGGCTGTTATAGTTGTATTCCCTGCCGCACCACCGGGCCTTTTTCAGGGCCTCGAGCAGACGGGGCGCGAATTCGAGACTGGAATCTTCCGGCATGCTGTGTTCGCTCATATATCGTGTCCGTGAAAAAATGTGCTGGCCAAATGTGTTTCGCCGGGCCGGAGCCGCGTTTTTACCGCGCCGCAAGAAGCGCTCTGCGCCGATGCACCCACAAGCCCCGGTGCAGGCGGCTTCGGCTAAAGCCGGCGCGCCGCAAGGTCAGCCAACGCAAGGCTCTGTTTCGTGGTCCAACACCGCATCCGCAATTCTGGCTGCCGCGCGCCCGTCGCCGTACAAGCCCTCTCCCCTGTCCGCCATGTCTTTTCGCAGTTGCGGGCTTTCCAGCAAGGCCGTCACTTCCCGTATGATGGCCGTATCGCTTGTGCCGACCAGTTTTGCCGCTCCGGCGTTGATGCCTTCTGGCCGCTCCGTGGTGTCGCGCATAACCAGCGCGGCCTTGCCGAGCACGGTCGCCTCTTCCTGCATGCCTCCGGAATCAGTAAGAATAACCGTTGCCTGCTGCATCAGAAACAAAAACGGTCTGTACGATTGCGGAGTGAGCAGAACTATCCTGTCCTGCCCTCCCAGCATGCCGAGAACCGGCTCCCTGACCTGCGGGTTCAGGTGCACCGGCCAGACAAAAAGCGTATCGGCATGACAACGGGACAGCTCAAGCAAAGCCCGGCAGATATTGGCAAGGCCCGCGCCGAAATTCTCCCGCCTGTGGCTGGTTATCAACACCATGCGCGGATAGCGCCGTATTTTTTGCCCGAGTTCATCCGGCAGCGCTTCTTCAACACCGTCAAGGCGGGCGCGCATCCAGTGCAGGGCGTCCACCACCGTGTTGCCGGTCACAAAAATGCGCGACTCCGGAACCGCCTCGCGCAAAAGATTCTCCCTTGCTCCGGGCGTGGGGCAAAAATGCAGATCAGCCGCGACTCCGGCTATGCTCCTGTTCATTTCTTCAGGAAAGGGCGAAAACTTATTGTCGGTGCGCAGTCCGGCCTCCACATGCCCGATGCGGATTTTGCGGTAAAAAGCGCATAACGCGGCCACCATGACCGTGGTCGTATCCCCCTGGACCAGCACCCAGTCAGGATTTTGACGTTCAAGCTCCGCGTCGATGGCCTGGAAAAGCCTGGAGGTCAGACCGGCAAGGCTCTGCCCGGCTGTCATCACAGCCAGGTTGCTGTCGGGACGCAGGGAAAAATCGCGCAAGGCGTCTTCAAGCATTTCCTTGTGCTGCCCGCTGGCGCACAAGGATACCTCGCATTGCGGCCTGGAGCGCAATTCCATGACAACCGGAGCCATTTTGATGGCCTCGGGCCTCGTTCCCACAAAAACGACAACTCTGGTCACCTGTCACATCCATTGCCTGA
>JAJDJN010000016.1 GCA_030267245.1 Desulfovibrio sp. OttesenSCG-928-A18 | reverse complement strand
ACCGACCCAGACGCTCCGGCAAGCGGCCCAGACAACGGGCCCCGCCCGCCCATGCGCCTTGACGCTTCCGGCTCCGCCGCCCTGAGCAAAGGGCGGCTCAGCGTTCAATTGCGCCTCTCGCTGCTGGGGGAGGACGGTCTGGGCTTTCGGGCCGATATCGGACTGGGGGCCGGCATTCTTCCGCTCATGGAAGCGGCCTTGGCACAGCAGGGCAACCCGGCCGAGGCCCTTGCGGCTTCACCCGCCGCACCGGAAAAGGCGGACGGTGATACCCTGAGTATCGAGATCAGCGCCCAAGAAGGCCCCGGGGGGCTGCTCGCCCTGCTCAGCGGCAATCCGGATTTTCCCGCCTATGCCCTAAGCCTCAGGGGAAGCGGTCCGGTGCGTAACTGGGCAGGTCTTTTGACAGCCGACGCCTGGACTGCCGAAGAATACTCAAGGCAACAGACGGCGCCATCTCCCGCAACTTCGCAAGGGGCAGCCGCACCCGGGGAGCCGCTGCTGCATGCCGAACTGGATCTGATCTTGCGCTGCCCTTCCGGTTCCCTGTGGGCGGATTTGGTATCCGCTCCGAACATGAAGACCTCGCTAAAAGCCATGGTACAGGGCGGACAGCAACTGCCCGAAGCCATTTTGCCCTTTGTGCGCGGGGGCCTGCGCAGCGAGGCCGAATTTGCCCTTTCCGAAGATCGCCTCAGCGCGGAACTGTCCCTGTCTTCGGAATACTGGAGCCTGCGTCTGACTGAGTTGCGCTTCGGCGCCGCCGACACAGCCCGCACGGACGGGGGCGGGCGCCCCCCAAGCCGGGGCAGGCGCCTGCAACTCGGCCTGGAAGCGGACCTCAGCAATCCCGCTGCCCTGTTCCCGGAGGCGGCGGGGGCCGAAAACACGGCCCTTGCCCTTCGCCGTGTCAGCCTGAAAAGCGCCATCGAACTCCTGCTGGATGGCGCGGTTACTGGCCTGTCCGCCCAGGGCGACCTCAGCCTTGAAACTGACCGCGCCTTTGAGCTTGCCTACGCCCTGGACGCGGAACTGCGCGCCGCCGAAGAAAATAAAGCCCACGCCGCCGCTTCGGAGCCGCGCCCGCATGTGCGTTTGAACAACTTCAGCCTGCAGGGGCTCGGCATACGGTTGCTGGCTTCCGGAACCCTGGACGGACAAAGCGGCGCGATCTCGGCCGATGCCGCCATCACAGCCGAGGACCACGCCCCATGGCAGACCCTGCTCGCGGAACTGACGGCTGCGGCGCCGGCAGCGGGCGAACAGCAGGACCCGCAGCCGGGCATGCAGCCAGCCATACCGAGAGCCGTGCGCCCAGAGCCGAAGCAGACCCAGGAGCCGGCACAGGAGCCGGCACAGGGGGCGACCCAGAAGCCGGCCCAGGAGCCGGCACAGGGGGTGACCCAGAAGCCGGCACAGAAAGCGGCTCAGAAACCGGCCCAGGGCCTGGGCGGTTCCCTGCAGGCCCAGGTCCGCCTCAACCTGCCCGGAGGCTTCACCGGCACGGCGGAAGAAGGGGCGGGCCCGGCTTCCGGCGTACTGCGCCTGACGGCAAATAACCTGCGCTGGCCGGACCCCGCGCTCCAGGACATTCTCGGCAGGGAAATCCGCGCTGAAGCCCGCATCTCCGGCTCCCGGTCCGCTCCCTACCTGCTGGAGCTGCAAGAACTCTCGGCCGGGATTTTTTCCCTGTCCGGAACAGCCAGCTTCCAGACCGGCCCGGGCGCGGAAGAAAAGGCCCCGGCAGCGGCGGACGGCGCAACGGGCGACCTGCAGGCCCAATGCCTGATCAGCGTCTCGGATCTCGCGCCCCTGGCCGGAAAAGATTCCGGCATCTCTGGGCCCCTGGCCCTGGCTCTGTCCCTTGAAGGGCCGGTGTCGGCCGATGCTTTTTTTCTGCAGCAGTCGCTGACGCTCAGCAGCGCCGCCCTGCGCGTCCCTGGCGGCAAAATCAGCGCCCTATCCCTGCAGACCAGCGCCAGAAGCAGCTATACCCGGGACGGGCTCTCCGCTGCCGGAAATATCGCGGCCTTTGCCGGCAACACGCCGGGCGGCCCTGTCAGCCTCAGTTCGGACTGGCTGTTTTTCCTCCCCCCAACGCCCTCCGAGCCAGACGCCGCCGGCACGGCGCGGCCGGAGCGGGCAGCGGCGGGGCGCGTCCAGAGGCTGCAAAATGCACTCAACGCCTCCTTGAGCGGGCTCAGCCTGCGGGGCGCGGGCGTCAGCCTGAACGCGAATCTTGATGCGCGCCTTCCCCTTGCTCCCTCCGCCTCGGCCCTGACCCTGAACGGCGGCATCCACGGCCAGATTCACGACTGGAACAAACTGGGCGCGCTGCTCGGGACCCCCCTTGCCGGCGACAATGCGGAATTCACGACAAAAATTAACGGCGCCGGGGGCGTCCAGAACGCCGATCTGAGCCTGAGTCTGCCCGCCCTGCGCATGCAGGCCCCGGGAGAAAGCGCGAGTTTTGCCCTGGCGCAGGCAGGCCTCAGCCTGGAAGCGCGCGACATTTTCGGCGCAGCCGCCTTCAAGGGCAGCCTGAGCACCGGCCGGGGCAGTGCCGGGCCCCTGTCCTGGAACAAGGGAAGCGCCTCGCTCCAAGGCCGGGACGGCAAGGGGGACTTTTCCCTGTCCCTGCGGCAGGAATCTCGATCCACAGCCTCTTCCAAAGACAAAAGAGCAAGGGGCGGGCAGCGGCAGGTAGATCAGTCCGAACGTCTGAGCATCAAGGCCGCTTTTGATCTCAAGCGCATGGAAATTGCCGTCAGCACCCTGACCCTGCGCCAGCCAAGGGCTGAAGCCGGACTGAGCTTAAAACGCCCCTTGCTGATACAACTGGCCGGGGGCATGAGCATCAATAACCTGGACATGGCCTTTGAACCTTCGGGCCGCTTGAGCGCCAATGCCGAATTCTCCCCGGGGAGCATGCGGGTGCGGGCTTCTCTGGACGATTTGTCCTTTGCCTTTTTCAGACTCTTCGGCATCGGGGGAAGCGGCTCCCTGCCCGACGGCCGTTTGCAGGCCAGCCTGGACTTCAGCAGCGGCAAGGGCGGCCCCGGCGGGATCTTTGCCATACGCAGCCGCATCAGTGCCGTGGAATCCACCAGCGGGCTCGCGCCTGTAAAGAGCGCGCTTGCTGGCAATGAGCAGGCGGCCGGGCTGGACGCGGACGCCCCCCGGGCCAAAGCCGCCCCGGCCCGCACGGAAGGGGAGGATGCCCAGGCCGGAAACGCGCTGCAAACGCCTTTTGCCCAAAGCCGCTCCACCGTGCTCGAAATACGCATCGACGGCGATCTCGGCGCAAGCCCCGGACCGGGATCCGGCCTGAGCGCAAGCCCGGGCATCATCTGGCTGCGCGGCACGGGGGTGCTCGGCAGCGCCGGAAAAAGCGAAAAGGAAGGACGGCTGAACTTCAGCCTGCCCCTGCGCTCTAACGCCGGCGGCGTGCCGCTGCCGGTGGAAAACGCCCCCTTTGCCGCATCCCTGCACTGGCTGGGAGCTTCCGAGGTGCTCTGGCAGGCGGTGCCCATGGCGGATCGCTACCTTTCCGGGCCGGCCCAGATTGATCTTGCCGTCAGCGGTTCCATGGCCAGGCCCGTGCTCGGCGTTGCCGCCTACCTTGCCGGGGCCAGTTTCTCCGACATGGCCAACGGCATCCAGGTTCGCGGCATCGACCTTGAAGCGCGCAACGATCCACGCGGCGATATCACGGTCCTGGTCAGGGCGGAGGACAAGCGCCTGCCCCAGCCCGGCAGCGCCGCCCTGCAGGCGAGCCTGACCGGCATCGCCGACAAGCGGCCGCAACTGAACCTGCGCGGGCAGCTGGATCGTTTTCACCCGCTGCAGCGCGACGATCTGGACATCAGCCTTTCCGGAATTTTTGGGGCCAAAGGCCCCCTGGACAATTTGCAGATCAGCGGCCATATCGTGGTCGATGAAGGCGAGTTGGTTCTGTCCACCCAACTCGGCTCTTCGGTGACGACCCTGGATGTGGTGAACCGCCGCCGGGACGGCGAAATCGCCGACAAGGACAGGGCCCGGGCCGCAGAAGACGCCGCCCTGTTCGCGGCCCTTGGCTCCCCTAACAAAAACGGCGCGGCCAACAGCGCCGAAGATGAAAAGCAAAACGCCCGGGCCGGCGCGTCAGGCGCGCCCGCCCTGGATCTTCGCATCGAGATGCCGGGCTGGTTTTATATCCGGGGCCTGGGCCTTGAAAGCGAGTGGGAAGGGGAACTTGGCATCAGCGGCAAAGCTTCTGCCCCATCCCTTGAAGGCTCGGTCCGCCCCGTGCGCGGGTATCTGGATCTGTTCTCCCGCACCTTTCTGCTCAGCGGCGGGGCAATCAGTTTTGCCGGCGGCGGGGGCGTCAACCCCTCCCTCGGTCTGGAAATGACTTATGAAGGGCCTGACATCACGGCCTTTTTCCGGGTCAGCGGCACGGCAAAACGGCCCAAGCTCGAACTGGACAGCAGGCCGTCCATGCCCCAGGACGAAATTCTCTCGCATGTGCTCTTTGGCAAACGCAGTTCCGAACTGACCCGCTTTGAAGCCATCCAGCTGGCCAACAGCCTGCAGCAACTTACCTCCCTGGGCGGCAGCACCCTTGATCTGCTGACAAACGTGCGCAAAAGCACCGGGCTGGACATGCTGCGCATCGGCGGCACCCAAAAAGGCACCCAGCGCACCAGCTCCGGCCAGTCGGGCGAAAGCAACCTCACCGGAATGGGAGGCGATGACGACGGCGACGGCGACGGCCCGGCCCTGGAAGCCGGCAAGTATATCAATGAAAGCATCTACCTGGGCGTGGAGCAGGGCGTGGGGGAAGACAGCACGGCGGTGCGCGTGGAGATTGAGCTGTTCCCCAACGTCAACCTGCAGGGACGCAGCACGACGGAAGCCTCGGAAGTGGGCGTGGGCTGGAAGATGGATTACTGAGGGAAGCGCCACCTGGCCCCCCGCAAGGTGCATGGTGCCCCTTGACCCCCTTTGGTGAGCGCAAAGGTCTTGGGCATTGCACCACGTGCGCTACCGCTAGCCCGGAGGAAAAAGGCGGCTTTGCAGCAGCCCCTGCCGGGGGAGCCTGAGGGGCAATGCTCCGGCAGTTCGTGCAGTATGCGGGTCATGCCTGGGCAAACGATTCATAACCCTTTTGCTTGCATCAGCCTCCAAAAGCTCGCCATATTCCTGTTTTTGCGGCATAGGGGGGAAAAAGAGGTACAACGCCATGACCACAGATACCTACACTCCCCTGCCCCAGGATGCGGCCAGCCAGGGCGACGGGATCGCCGAAGCCCGGGCGGCGGCCCCGGAATACGACAACGCTGCTTCTTTTGACGGCACAGATGACACCAGGGGGCTCGACCCGGATGTGGAGGCCACAAGCTGGGCGTTGTTCTGGCGTTTTTTCTGCGCCAATGCCGGCCTGCTCTTTCTCATGGCCGGCGTCATCTGCTTTTTCGCCTATAACTGGGAAGCCATGAGCCCCTTTGCCAAGTTTTCCACCCTGGGCGCGCTGCTTCTCGGCTCCGGGGCGGTCGTGCTCTGGCGCGGGCTGTACAGCATCCCCGGCAGCATCGCCCTTCTGGCCTGCGGCATCCTGGGCGGAGCCCTTATGGCGGTATACGGACAGGTCTACCAGACCGGAGCCAACGCCTGGGAACTTTTCCGCTCCTGGGCCCTGTACCTTGTCCCCCTCGCGCTGCTCAGCCGCCGGGCCGGCCTCTGGTGCCTTCTGTGGATCGTGGCCAACCTGTGGGCTATATTCTACCTCCAGCAGTTCGGCATCTTTGATGATATGGGCAAGGCCATCGCGGATTACGTCCTCTATGTCATCCTGGCCAACACCCTGGCCCTGGTAGTATGGGAAGGCCTGTCCCGCATGCTGGCCGGGCCGCGCAGGCTCTATCTGTACACGCGATGGCTCCCGCGCCTCATGGCCTTTTGCCTGATCGGCATGCTGACCTGCATCATGGCCAGCCATATCATGAACAGCTCTTCGCCCTTCATGCATACGACGCAATACAGCATCCTGTATATTGCGCTCCTTGCGGGCGGGGCCGTCCACTATTACCGCAGCAGGCCGGACCTGTTCATGATTCTGATCGGGCTGCTCAGCCTGATTTTTCTGATCATATTCTTCCTGAGCCAGGAACTCGTCTTGCGCGACACGGGCAAAAACACGGCCCTGTTGCTGATTCTTGTGCTCGCCATCCTTATCAGCGCGGCCATTGCGGCGAAGATACTGATCTTTTGCCACAAGCAGTTCCGCAAACAAAGCCTTGCGGAACAGGACGCCGCACCGGACAATGAGGCTGGCCTGCTCCTCGGACTCTCCCAAGGCAAAGCGGATCCGTCCGGCAGCGCCCGCAGCCTGGAGCTTTCTCCGGCCATGCTCCGCTTTGCCATGCAGGGCGGCAAAGCTTGCCGCAGGCGCGCCAAAAGCCGCAGGACAGAAGCCGGCGAAACAAGCGCCCCTCCCTGGCAGGCCAGGGTGCTCCAGGGCCTGTGCGCCTGGGTCGCCATGCCCTTTCTCATCGGCTTTGTCGTGCTTTTATTTGGTTTCGACATTAATAAATCAAGCCTGCTGGTCATATTCAACCTGCTGTTCATATTCGGGATCGGCATTTCCCACGCCCCGGGAATATTCTCCGGCCAGGCCGCCCTGTGCCTTTGCATCAGCGGCGCGGTCGCCGCTTCCATTCTTTCCGTCATGGAATTTTCCCTGAATGTCTATTACCTGCTTCCGCTGACGCTTTTTTGTCTTGTGGCCTATCTGTTTACCAGGCGGTCCCCGATACGTTTTCTTGCGGTTATGTTCGGCACGGGCAGCCTTTTTGTCCAGGCCGCCATTGCCGTGTTCCCCTCGGACCACTACCGGCGTGGCTTTTTTGTCAATGCCGGTTCCGGGCAGTTTGCGGAAAATCCCGACGGTCTTTTTCTGACTCTGGGCGCCTTTGCCCTGGCCTATGCCCTGCTCTGCATCCTGCTTGCCCGCCTCTGGCATACGCGCTGCCGCAAGCAGGGGCTGGCGCTGTACAAAGACCCCCTGCTCGCTGGGCTCTTCGCGGCCCTTGTCCTGCTGGGCCTTGCCCCCGGCCTGTCATATTCTTCCGAACTTGCCGTGGCCCCGGCCTCTTTTATGAGGATCCATCTTCAGCCCCTGAGCATGATCGGCATCGGCGCCGGCGCGGGCCTTGTGCTTCTGTGCCGGTCCCTGGTCAGGGATCTGGAACTGGCCCCCGGAACCAGCCTCTTTTTTCAGGCACTGGCCCTGGTCATCGCAGTGGCAAGCTGGTGGCTGCCCTGGCTTGGCGTGGGCTTTTTCCTCCTTGCCCTGGCCCGTCTGGCCGCTTCCATCCCCCTTTTCGGCCTGTCCGTCATCTACCTCAGCGCCGCCACCTTTATCGAGTACTATACCCTTAGCAGCAGTCTGCTCAGCAAGTCCTTTTCCCTGAGCACCATAGGAATCATCTGCCTGGCCGCCGCATGGGGCGTACACCGCCTTCTGGCCCGGAGCATCAGGGCACGGCTCTCCCTTTCCTCCCCGGCGTCGACCAAAGAAGCGCAAGGCCCCGAAGCTGTGGCCGGGACCGGGGCCGAACAAGACGCGCCCGGGCCAGGGGCGGAAAGGAAAGCCGCGCAAGCGGGCAAAGGGCGCAAGGAGTGGCGGAACCCGCTGGCAGCCTTGTCCAGTTCCGCTTTCGCCCTGTGCCTGGCAGCCTTCTGCGTTTTTTTCGTCATGTCGGTGCAGGGCAAAGAGGCGCTGCTTGCCGAGGGCAGGGTGATGATCCTGTCCCTGGCCCCTGTGGACCCGCGTTCCCTCATGCAGGGCGACTACATGATCCTGTACCTCGACATTGAAGACAGCATCCGCACGGAACTGAGGCAGCAGATTCCGGATGACGGTGCGCCGGATGCGCGCCGCAGCAAGGGAACCGTCATTGTAGCTCCGGACAACAACGGGGTCTGGCAGTTGGTGGAACTGGACAATGGCCGGGAACTGAACTACGGCGAAGGCCGCCTGCTGTACCGGGGCCGAGGCCGTGGCGTACGCGTGGGCGCGGGCTCCTTCTTTTTTCAGGAAGGACGCGGAAGAGCCTTTGCAGCCGCCTCTTTTGTGGAACTGCGCGTAGATGACGCCACCGGCGAAAGCCTGTTCACCCATCTGCTGGACAATAAAAAGCAGCGCATTGAACCAGGCCGGGAGCCCCTGCCGGAAAAAGACGATCCGGACCTGTAATGGCCGCACAGGCCATATAAAACAGTTTACCTTTGAAATGCTTGTGGGCGAGCGTTGTTCGCCGTTAAAACAGGCATTTCAAAGGTAAAACAGGTCCGCCCCCTGCCGGGGGAGTCCGGGGGCAAAGACCCTTCAGTCCTTCGGGCAATTTTCGGGATGATCTTTGGCCTGGGCCAGGGCGTTGCGGGTCTGGCGGCAGATGCCCATGAGCATGTCGAATTCGTGCCGGCGCAGACGGCTTTTGCGCAAGAAGCGCCGCAGGGGCTGCATGAACCAGGAGGGGTTGTCGTCCGGCAGATGGCCTATGCTCACAAGGGTTTCCTGCAAGGTCCGCATGAGCAGGCCCTCTTCCGCAATGGTGGCGCGGCGCGATTCGTGTTTTGTCGCCGGCCTGGTCCAGGTCCTTTCCGCGCCTTCGGCAAAAGGCAGCTTCAGATCGGCCTTCACGCACTCATAAAGCAGGATGAGCACGGCCTGGGCCAGGTTCAAGGAGGAATGCGCGGCAAGGGTGGGAATGTTCACCAACTGCGTGCAACGCTCCACCTCCGCGTTTTCCAGCCCCCGGTCTTCGGGGCCGAAAACCAGGGCCGCGCGCCCCCCGCCCCTTACAAGGGCGCGGATCTCGACGGCGGCCCGCTCCGGGCTGAGAAGATCCTTGCGCCAGCCGCCCGTGCGCGCCGTGGCGCCAAAGGCGGCGGCAAAAGGGGCCAGGGCCTCTTCCAGACTCGGGCACAAGCGCGCTTGGCCCAGCACCATTTTGCCCTGGCTTGTGGCCAGGGGCTCGGCCTTTTCACGCTCCCAGCGCTCGGGCTCGACCAGGATCAGCTCCCGCGCGCCCATGTTCGCCATGGCCCTGGCGCACATGCCGATATTTTCCGGAAAACGCGGGCGCACAAGGACCACGCTGACACCGCACAGCACTGCCGCCTACCAGGGTACGGGATACACGCCCGCCGCAAGATCCATAAGCAGTGAATATTGTTTGGGCAGGCATTTTTCCAGGGAATAGCCGTCCACAACTGTCTCGCGCGCGTTACGGCGCAGGGCGTCAAAAGCGCGCGGTTCGGACAGGGCCCGGTCCACACTTTCAGCCAGGGCCTGGTGATCGAAAAAATCCGTAAGAAGAGCGTTTTTCTCGTGCTGCATTACCTCGCGCACCGGGTCCGTGTCCGAGGCCACCAGCAGCGCGCCGCAGGACATGGCCTCCAGGGCCGACCAGGAGAGCACAAAAGGATAGGTCAGGTACACATGGGCCGAACTGATGCGGAACAGGGCGCGCAGGGCCGGATAGGGGATGCGCCCGAGAAAGTGCACCCGTGACAGGTCAATCTTGCCGTCCAGTTCCTCAAGATACTGCTCCTTGTAGGTCCTGCCGTCCTCGGGCCTGGGGCTGTAACTTACACCGTCGCGGCCCACAATCATGATCTGCGCGTCGGGGTGCCGGCGCTGGATCTCCGGCAGCGAGCGCATGAAGATGTGAAAGCCACGGTAAGGTTCAAGATTGCGCGCCACATAAGTCAGCACCTTGTCTCCCCGGCCGAGGCTGATCGCATCGCCCCGGGAGGTGCTGTCGCTTTTGCGGACTTTTTCCAGCCCCCTGGCTCCTGGCGGCAGACGCTCGGGAAAGCCCTGAACGCGGCTTTCGCCGGGCGTCTGCATGGGTTGCAGACTCAGACGCTCCTCCGCATCCGGGCACATGAAGTTGGTATCGATGCCGTCGTGGATGATGCGCATGCGCTCGCGCAGCATATCCGGATAACGCGACGCCTGCCAGGTGGTCGGGCTGATGCAGGCATTGGCGCTTGTCAACGAAACAAGCTGCGCCGAATTGCGGACCCGGATGCTGAACTCGGCATCGCGCGCGGACGGGAACTCCGGATCAAAGCCAAGGTCCGCGCCCCGGGCGCGAAAGTAATATTCGCAATACATGAGTATAGGAACCTTGGGGAACAGGTCGCGCACGAACAGACCCTCGCCCCAGCCCGGATGCAAGCTGACAAGGTCGGGGGTGAAGCCCTTTTTCTTCAGGTCCAGCAGGGCGCGAACCACGGCCTGCCCCCTGCGCACTGCGGCTTCGGTTCCCGCAAGATAATGGTGCGTCCGCTCCCCGGCCCCCTGCGGCTGCGGATAGCCGATGGTGGTGATGCCAGCCAGGGTTCCACGGTTGCGGATGTTCTGGGTCTCCCCCAGGCCCGCGATGTTGTGGCCGCCCTGCGAACGGACGTGGCAGACAAGGTGCAGATACTGGCCGGGAAAATTCTGGTGGATGAAAAGAATGTTCATGACTGCCGCACCTGGCCCGCGTCAGCGCCAGCCGTCCGCTCCATATCCCGACCCGCGCCACCGCCCGTATCCGGCCCCCGGCCCTGGTCCGCAAGGGCGTGCAGATCCCGCGCCACGGTCTTTTCCATCTGTTTGGACTCCATGAACATGGAAAAGACCAGCAGCAGGGAGGCCCGGCCTTCTTCCGTCCCGGAGCAGAGATCCTCCAGCATGCGGCGGTCAACGCTTTCCAGCATGCTGTCGGCAAAGATGCCGGCCCAGCGCTCGTACAAAGAGGGGTGGAGTTCGGGCACGGCAATGGTCGCTGCCGCCAGCGCGGCTGCGTCCGCCTGCGGCCAGGCAAGGCCCATGACCGCCCGCAAAGCTTCGTCGCGGCGCTCGCCTTTCCCGGAAATACGCGTGACAACGGTATTGATGATAAAAGCGCGCAAATCTGAATCGGTCATGAGATTCCTCCGGGCTGATACTGCCACAACAGACAGGGCACACGCCGGCGTGAAAGCCGCTACGGATTTTACTGATATCTGCCTTAAAAAGTAAACCGTTTACTGCGGGATTGTCAGCCGAAAAACATGTTTCCCGGCAGATTCGCGCCGTTTCGCGGCCCGTCAGCCTTGCCGAAATCCAGGCTGTCCTCAAATCCTTGCTCTGAAATGCTTGGGCGAGCTTTGCGCGCCGTTGGGCAAGCATTTCAAAGGTAAACTGTTTTATAAAACATATCAGTCTTTTGTCCGGCCTTCAAGAACCCGCGCCCTGCCAATTTCGCCGAATAGCCGCAGGGGCTGTACCTTTGGGGGCGATCCATGTATTCTCGCCCCACTCCATATAACGCTGATATTACAATGATTCGAGGCTGCCATGCACGACAGTTCCGACACTTCCAACACTGCTTTGCCCGAATCCTGCGATATGCTGATCAGCGCGGGCATGATCCTGTGCCATGCCGCTGACGGGGGCTTTCGCGTTCTGGAAGACGCCGCCCTTGCCGTCACCGACGGCCTTGTCAGCGCCCTGGGCGACGCGAAACAGCCGGGCCGCATCAAGGCCCGCGAACACCTGCGCCTGCCCCGCTGTCTGGTTATGCCGGGGCTGATCAATGCCCACACCCACGTTTCCATGACCCTGTTCCGGGGCCTGGCCGACGATCTGCCCCTCATGGACTGGCTGCAGACGCATATCTTCCCGCGCGAGCGGCACCTCAACCCGGAAATGGTCGAAATCGGCGCCCTGATCGGCTGCGCCGAAATGCTGCGCAGCGGCACCACCGCCTTCATGGACATGTACCTGATTGAAGATGCCGTGGCGAAGGCCGTGCGTTACAGCGGCATGCGCGCGCGTCTGGGCGAGGCGATTTTTGCCTTCCCCACCCCGATCTGCAAGAGTCTGGACGAGACCGAAGCCCTGATCCGCGACCAGGCCGCGCGCTACAAAGATGATGCCCATATCCGCGTGGCCGTCATGCCCCACACCGTATATACCACCACCCCGCAAATCCTGCTGCGCTGCCGGGATCTGGCCGAAGAACTGGATCTGCCCCTGCACATCCACCTGAATGAAACGCAAACGGAAGTCCAGCAGTGCCTGGCCAGCCACGGCAAACGGCCGCCGGCCCTGCTGCATGAGCTGGGGCTGCTCGGGCCGCGCTGCAGCATCGCCCACGGCGTGATGCTTGACAAAGATGAGCTGGACCTGCTGGCCGCCACCTGCACCAGGGTGGTGCACTGCCCGCGAAGCAACATGAAGCTGGCCTCGGGCGTGGCCCCGCTGCCGGCCATGCTGGCGCGCGGCATGCTGCCCGGCCTTGGCACCGACGGAGCCTCAAGCAGCAACAACCTGAACATGTTTGCGGAAATGAGCGTCTGCGCCCTGCTGCACAAGGTAGCCGGCCAGGACCCCACCCTGACTCCGGCCCACAGCGTACTGGACATGGCCACCAGGGGCGGCGCCCAGGCCCTGCACTGGCCGGAACTCGGCCGGCTGGAAATCGGCGCTCCGGCGGACCTCATCGCCCTTGACCTTGATCAGGCGAACCTGCTGCCCCTGTACAGACCGGAGTCGCACCTGGTGTACGCCGCCGGCGGCCACGAAGTGCGCCTGAGCATGGTGGCCGGCCGCGTGCTCTTCAAAGACGGCGGCTTTACAAACCTGGACTACCCCGCCCTGCTGCAGGAAGCGGCCAAAGCCAGAAAATGGGTGCTATCTTTATAGGAGGGATGCGGGTGAACGCCTCCGGCGGCCATGGGCGCCGCCCCTGGACCCGGCAAGGGGCAGGATGCCCCTTGACCCCCGTATTGCCGTTCTGAAGCTTTTGCCCCGGATTTTGCTCTGGCCGCAAAAGCTCAGGGCTTGTTGGGGCCGGATTCACTGTCGTCGTCGTCGAGCTTCACCGTGGACAGATCCATGTCGTCGCTCATGTGCCGCAGGCTCTGGATGCGCGGCAGGTAGGTAAGGAAGAGATCCAGCAGCTCCGGATCGAACTTGCGCCCCCTGGCGCGCTCCAGGAGATTCAGAACAGCGTCCTCCTCAAGGCCGCGCCGGTAGACCCGGTCGGAGCGCAGGGCGTCGTATACATCCACCAGACCGACAATGCGGGCTTCCATGGGAATTTTTGTGCCTTTGAGCTTGTGCGGGTAGCCGCTGCCGTCCCAGTTTTCATGGTGCCACACGGCGATGCGCTCGGCCATGCGGATGATGGAGCTTTTGGAGTTGGACAGGATCTTGCCGCCGATGCTGGAATGCTGCTGGATGATCAGCCGCTCGTCGCCCGTAAGCGGCCCGGGCTTGAGCAGGATGGCGTCGGAAATGCCTATTTTGCCCACATCGTGCAGGGGCGCGGCCGCGCGGATGAGGTCCACCTGCGCGGTTGGCCAGTTGAGCTTTTCGGCCAGAAAGGCGCTCATGATGCCGATGCGGCGCACATGGCTGCCGGTTTCCGCATGCCGGGACAAAAGGGCGTTGAACAGCCTGCTGATAATCTCGGACTGGGTGCCGCGTATCTCCTCGGTCTGCTGCCGGACGACGCGCTCAAGGCCCTGGGTGTATTCGCGCAGGGAGCGCTCGGCCTGAATCACCCGGATGCCCACCTGTATGCGCAGTTTAAGTTCGTCTATTTCAAAAGGCTTGACCACATAGTCGTCAACCCCGCCTTCGGAAAAGCCGTGCAGCCTGTCGGTAAAATCCCCCTTGCCCGTAAGCAGGATGATATACAGGTACTGCGCTTCACGCAGGGCCCTGGCCCGTTTGGCCAGTTCCACCCCGTTCATGATCGGCATGTCCCAGTCGGTAATAAGCATACCGAATTCTTCGCTGTCAGGAGCAAAGAGGTTCACGGTAAGGCAGTTGAGCGCCTCCTGCCCGTTGGCCGCCTCGGTGACCGTATGCCCCATGGCCCTCAGGTGGGAAGCCAGAAAAAAACGTGATGTTTCCTGGTCTTCCGCAAACAATATATGCATAAATTCTCCAACCTTGACCGCCGGCCCCCGGCTCAGGCCTTGCTTGGTGATACAGACGCGGACATTGCCCGATGATGTGCAGCCCTTGTCCGGGCACTTCGCTCCCCGCCCCCGAAATGGGGGGGCAGTGAGCGTCCAAGGGGCGGAGCCCCAGGCCTCCCGTGGCCAGGGCGAATTCACTTTGAAAAAGTGTAATCGCCCTGCAAGAGTTTGTCCTCAAATCCTTGCCCTGAAATGCTTGCAGGCGAGCTTTGCTCGCCGTTTAGCAAGCATTTCAAAGGTAAACTACGCTATGCTCCGGAACCGCCCTTTTCATTTTTGATGAAGGTCGCCATCTCCATGATCAGCTTGTCCACCAGCGCGCGCAGGGCGCCGTAGTCCTGCTCCATCTCCACGCGGCCCTTCGGCAGCGCGGCCCTTCTGCCCGCCTCCTCAAGAGCGAGGCAGCGTTCATATACATCGGCGCGCGAGAAGTAGCCCGTGATGCCCTTGAGGGCGTGGGCGTTTACAGTGAGCTGGCCGTTGTCGCCGCGCTCGATGGCTCCATACACTTCCTGCAACAGGCGCGGCGCATCACGCATGTACAGGTGCATGCTGTCCATGATGAAGTCCTTGCTCCCGGCAAAGCTGCGGTCCAGCAAGTCCCAGTCGATGATGCCGGGCGTTGATTCCACGCCGGACAGAGGGCCTTGCCCGGCGCCGCCGCTTGCGCCAGCGCCGGCCGCTCCGCCACCGGCGGAAAGCTTTTCGCCGCCCACGCCGCCCGCGTCGCCCGCGTCATCTGGACCGCCCACGCCATAAGGGCCATCAGGACCGTCAGGGCCGCTCCTGGCCCCGGAACGCAGCCGCACGCCCTGAACCCGCTTGCCGCCCCCAGGGCCGGCCGCAAGGCCGGAGCCGCTGAAAGAAACCGGCGCGGAAGCGGAATCAGAGCTCGCCGCAACAGCGTCCTGCCCGCCGCCGTCATCCCCGGGTTCGGGCATATCCCCGGCCCCGGCAGCGGACCCGGACCCGGCATCTGACCCGGCCCCGTCCGCTTCGGGAGCGCCGGGCTGTCCGGACGGTACGGGCGGTACGGGCGGGCCTGGCGTGCCGGATTGCCCGGCCGGCCCGGACGGATCGTCCGTGTCCGTCCGGGCGGACGTGGTGAACTGGATGGCCGCGCCGGGCTCAGCCGCTGGCGCCTGGTCCCCGGCAAGGGCCGCGCCGTCCTCGCTGTTTTTATCGCCCTTTTCCTGGGTTTTGCCCGGACCCACGTGAATGCGCCTGGGGCCGTCCAGAGCGGCGCCCTGAATGGTGCACCAGGAAGCTTCAAAACGCGGCTTGCGTTCGGTTGCCTCCTCGCTCTGCTCTTCCCGGACCACGCCGGTCACCTCATTAATAATGTTACGCAGTTCCTCGAGCAGGATCGGCTTGGACAGGTAGCCGTCCATGCCCACGGACAGATATTTGGCCTTGTCGCCCTTGAGGGCGTTGGCGGTCATGGCCACAATGGTGGTCTTGTCCTTGAGGATGCCCTGATGCTCCATCTCCCTGATGGCCAGGGTGGCCTGCACCCCGTCCATGACCGGCATCTGGATGTCCATGAACACCAGGTCGTAATGCTCCGTGGTCACGGCCTCAAGGGCCTCCTTGCCGTCGCCCACCACTGTGACCTCGTGGCCCAGCTCCTTGAGCATGCGGGTGGCCACCATCTGGTTCATCTCCACATCCTCGGCCAGAAGCACGCGCAGCCTGTTCATGGAAGCCACGGTCTTCATTTCTTCAACACGCTGAATTTCCTGAACGTCATAGCTCTCCCAGATATTGAGGGCCGAGGCTATGGCCCGCATGAGCGCTTCGGGGCGCACGGGCTTGTCCAGAATGGAGTCAAAAAAGCCAGGTTTGCCCACCTGATTCTGGGCGTGCTCGGGCAGGTTGCCCGAGGTAAGCAGCACCACCGGCAGTTGCGAAAGGGCGTGTTCGGCGCGGATCATGCGCAAAAGGTCCAGGCCGTCCTTGCTCGGCATCTGCAGGTCGGAAAGCAGGATGCGGAAAGGCCGTTTCGAGTTGCCCGCCACATTGGCCAGGGCAAAGCCCTCGTCGGCGGACCTGGCCTGGCTGACCTCCATGCCCCAGGATTCCAGGGTCTCCATGAGGATGCGCAGGTTGGTCTCGTTATCGTCCACAATCAGCGCGCGCAGTCCCTGCAAAGCTTCGGTGCAGACCAGCGGCTTCTGGGCGGGCATGTCGCCCTTGTCGATGGGCAGTTCGATCTCGAACCAGAAGCTGGAGCCGAAGCCCTCGTGGCTCTTGAGTTCAAGCTTGGAATCCATGATAAAGAGCAGACGGGAGCAGATGGCGAGGCCAAGGCCGGTGCCGCCGTATTTGCGGGTGGTGGATGTGTCCACCTGCTCAAAGGCCTGGAAGATATTGGCCTGCTTTTCCAGCGGAATGCCGATGCCGGTATCGGTGACCGAAAAGCGCAGCCGCGCCTTGCCGGCGCTTTTGGAGACCAGCAGCACGGTGATGACCACTTCGCCCTGTTCGGTGAACTTGAGGGCGTTGTTCACCAGGTTGAGGATGATCTGCCTGATGCGCACCGGGTCGCCCACCACATGCTCGGGCACGGCCGGGGAAACATGCAGGATGAGTTCGATGTTCTTTTTGTAGGCAATGGGCGTCAGGCCCTTGGTCGAGTCAAAGAGCACGTCGCGCAGTTGGAACGAGATATGTTCAAGGGCCAGTTTGCCGGCCTCGATCTTGGATATGTCGAGCACGTCGTTGAGCACCAGCAGCAGGCTGTCGCCGCTGGTCTTTATGGCCGCCGCCATGGAGGCCTGGTCCGCGGTCAGGCGCGTGCGCAGCAAAAGATCGGCCATGCCGATGACCCCGTTGAGGGGCGTGCGGATCTCGTGGCTCATGTTGGCGAGAAAATCGCTTTTGGCCCGGCTGGCCTTTTCCGCCGCGTCCCTGGCCTGGCGCAGCACCCGCTCGGTGTTGTCGCGTTCGGTCATATCCACCAAAAGACCGCCGATGCCTACAACGCTTTCCTCTTCAAGCACAGGGAAGATGAAGCAACTGTATCTGGTGCCGTCTTTGCCCGTGAAGGCGTTTTTCAGTTCGCGGCCCGTGGCGCTTTCAATCACCGCGCGTTCCTGGCTGAGCAGGGGGGTGACGGTTTCAACGTCCAGGATGTCCTCGATCTTGCGCCCGATCACCATATCCTGAGTATGGTCGAGTATGGAGGCGAACTGCGCGTTGGCGATGCGGAACACCCCGTCCAGGCCCTTGAGAAAGACGCCGGCGTTGGTGTTGTCGACAAAAGCGCGCATTTCCTGCTCGCGCGCGCGCAAATCGGCGGTGCGCTCGTTAACGCGGCGCTCAAGCTCGCCCGTGAGTTCACGCAGGCTCTGCTCCGCCTGATCGCGCTCCCTGATGCCGTTGCTCACCTTGCGCATGCCAAAGGAAATGCCCAAAAGCCCCACCACCCACAGGGACAGGTGGGTGCCAAAGAGTATGCGCTGGGTTTCACGCGCGCTGGCGAGAAAGGGAGCCATGGGCACGGTCACGCTGATGCCGCCCCGGATGTCGCCCACCTTGTAGCCCTGCTGGCTGTGGCAGGGCAGGCAGCTCTGGTCGGTTTCCAGCCCCCGGATAAGGCGCATGACCTCGGTGCCGTCGATATGCATGAAGTCGCTGACCTCTTCGGTCGTTCTGTTTTCAAGCAGGGTCAGGGCGGCGCTTTCCCAGGCGTCTGGTTCGTTGCCCTTACGGATGGGCTTGTTGCTGGTGATATGTCCGATGACGCCGCTGCGCAGGGCTCCGATTTCATGCACCAGCCGGGTCATGTAGGCCGGGTTGATCTTGGTGTAGATCTTGCCGTCCTGCCCGACAATTTCACGCCCTTTTTCGGGCAGATAGGGGTTGGGGTCGAACTTGCCCGGGATCATGGGCACAAAGACGCCGCCATGCATGGAATTCCATTGCCGGTAGACCACATCTTTTTCCACCACCGTCCGCGCCTGCAGACGGGCGGAGTCAAGGGCGTGCTCATGCAGCCGCGAGGTGTTGTACCAGAGCGAAACGCCCACGGCCGCCGTCCAGCCCAGAAGCAGAAGGACCAAAAACAGACGCAGGCGAATGGCCTTGCGCTCCGGAACACCGGCTTCAGCGGCCTCGGCAGGGGTAATTTTTTTGTCTTCCATCATAATCTCTCCGCCCGGCGCGGCTGCTGTGTGCACACAGTCCGCCGGGGCCGCCGGCTCTTTGGAATCCGGGCAGCAACGCTTCAGGGGCGCAAAAAACCGGCGCCGGCACGGATATCCGCAACGGCAAAGCGCAAGGGCAATAGACAAGGCCCGCTACAAGCGCTGTTTTTTCGGGTTCTCGCGCCGACGCATCCGCCCCTGTGCATATCATTCGGACCGGACGCTTGCGAAATACACTCGAAAGGCTTGTCATGCGACAAACATGGTCCCCGGGATTGAGGCGCCCCACAAACGCCCGCTCCCATTTATCAGATAGGAACAGCTCTCTTTGGTGTCAAGAACTATTACTACTTCAAATGGATAGCATTCTTATAACAGAACTTTAGGGAATTATAAAGAGATTATTATTTGCTTTTGGCTGCCCGCCCAAAATCGGACGAATCACCGAGGGGCAAGCCCCCCCCCGGACTCCCCGGCAGGAACAAAAGGGCCGTAGTTTTGTTCTCTGCCAAGGAAGAAGACCTTTTTTATGCAGGGAGTGTACTTTTACGGTACTCGACCGGAATAAAAAGGTCTTCTGACGCGGGCAGAGGGCAAAAGGGCCGTGGTGTCAACAGCCCCTAACCAGCCCGGACCTTGTCCTTGATAGCGGCAAAGGCGGCGTCAATGCCGGCGGGCTTGCTGCCGCCGGCCTGGGCCAGATCGGGCCTGCCGCCGCCGGAACCGCCGATATGGGCGGCCACGCTCCGGATCAGATCCGGGGCGCTGAAACGGGCGTGCAGATCCTGGGTCACGGCCACGATCATGCTGACCTTGCCGCCTTCTTCCTCGGAGGTGATGCAGATAACGCCCGAGGGCAGCTTGGAGCGCAAATCGTCGGCCAGTTCGCGCAGGGCTTTGATATTGGGGGCTCCGGTGCGCGCAGTGAGCACGGCTACCCCGCCCAGGGTCTCAAGCCCGTCCATGAGGTTTTTGCCCACATCCGAGGCCGCGTGGGCGCTGATTTTTTCCAGATCCTTGCGCGCGGCGCGCAAATCGGCCTGCAGGGCGGCGACTTTGCGCGCGAGTTCGCCGGGCTTGCTTTTGAGCAGCGCGGCCAGTTCCTCCGCTTCTTTTTTGCGCTCGTTGAACAGGGCCAGGGCGTTCCAGCCTGTGGCCGCTTCAATGCGCCTGACCCCGGCGGCGATGCCGGTTTCGGAAAGGATGGTGAAAAAGCCCGCCTGCCCGGTGCTGTCCAGGTGCGTGCCGCCGCACAGTTCCGTGGATTCGTTCTCGATGGAGACCACGCGCACGGTGTCCGCGTATTTTTCGCCGAACAGGGCCACGGCGCCGGCGGCAATGGCCTCGTCATAGCGGCATTCGGCCACCTGCAGGGGCCTGTCGGCCATGATGGCGGCGTTAACCTTGCGTTCCACGGCCTCGATCTCCTCGGGGCTCATGGCGCTTACGTGGGTGAAGTCAAAGCGCAGGCGGGCCGGGCTGACCAGGGAGCCGGCCTGGCGCGCGTGTTCGCCCAGCACTTCGCGCAGGGCGGCGTGCAGCAGGTGGGTGCAGGTGTGGTTGCGGGCCGAGGCCATGCGCGAGCCTTCGGACACTTGCAGCGCGGCTTCGGCGTCGAGCAGGATCTCGCCGCTGCTCACGCTGATGTGATGCACGGTCAGTTCCGGCAGGGGCTTGAGGGTATCAATGACTTCCGCCTTGCCAAGCTGGGTGCGCAGACTGCCGGTATCGCCGCTCTGGCCGCCGGAAGCGCCGTAAAAAGGCGTAATGCCCGTGACGCAATAGCCCGACGCCCCCTTGCTCAGGCTGTGCACCCGCTCGCCTTCGCTGTCCAGCAGGGCGATGATGCGCGATTCGTCGTCAAGCCTGTCGTAGCCGGTAAAGGCGGAGCGCAGCCCTTCTTCAAGCAGGGCGGTGAAACGGGCGGCAATGTCCACTTCGCCCGAGCCCTTCCAGGCGGCCTTGGCCCGTTCCTTCTGGGCCCGCATGTGTTCTCGGAAGCCTTCCTCGTCAACGGAAAAACCGCGTTTTTCGCTCACGTCGTTAATGATATCCAGGGGAAAACCATAAGTATCGTAAAGCTTGAAAGCCACGTCGCCGGGGATGCGCAGGCTGGCCTGTTCGGCCAGGGTGGCCAGCTCTTCTTCAAGCAGCGTCAGGCCCTTGTCCAGGGTTTTTTCAAAACGCTCCTCCTCCTCACGGATGACGCGGCGCATGAACTCACGCGAGGCGGCAAGTTCGGGAAAGTCCTCGCCCATGTTGTCCACCACGCTGTCGGCGGTGATATGCAAAAAGGTGGAGGGCATGCCGATCAGACGGCCGAAACGGTAGGCGCGGCGGATCAGGCGGCGCAGCACGTAGCCCCTGCCCTCGTTGGCGGGCATGATCCCGTCGGCGATCATGAAGGCCATGGAACGGCTGTGGTCGGCGATGACGCGCAGGGCAGTGTCCACCTCGTTGGTGTCCGGGGCGCTTTTGCTGTAGCTTACCCCGGCCAGTTGGCAGGCCTTGCCGATGATGCTGGTAAAAAGATCGGTGTCATAGTTGGAGAACACGCCTTGGCACACGGCCGCGATGCGCTCCAGGCCCATGCCGGTGTCGATGCTGGGCTTGGGCAGCGGCTCGCGTTTGCCCGGGGCGATTTCATTGAACTGCATGAAGACCAGATTCCAGATTTCCAGAAAGCGGTCGCAGTCGCATTGGCCGATGCCGCAGTCCGGGCCGCAGCTCATATGCTCGCCCTGATCGATCAGGATTTCGGAACAGGGGCCGCAGGGGCCGGTGTCGCCCATGCGCCAGAAGTTGTCCTTTTCGTCCATGCGCAGGATGCGCTCGGCCGGGATCCCGGTATGCCTGAGCCAGAGCTCGGCCGCCTCGTCGTCATCCAGGTACACGGTGGCGTAAAGCTTGTCCTCTGGCAGCCCGAGTTCTTTGGTGATGAAATCCCAGGCGAACCTGATCGCCTGTTCCTTGAAATAGTCGCCAAAGGAGAAGTTGCCGAGCATTTCAAAAAAGGTGTGGTGTCTGGCCGTTCTGCCGACATTTTCCAGGTCGTTGTGCTTGCCGCCCACACGCAGACATTTCTGGGCCGTGGTGGCGCGGGAATAAGGCCTGGTCTCCTGCCCCTGAAAGATCTTTTTGAACTGCACCATGCCCGAGTTTGTGAACAGCAGGGAGGGGTCGTCCCTGGGCACCAGGGATGAAGACCGGACAACCTCGTGCCCGTTGGCGCGGAAAAATTCCAGAAAACGGCGGCGTATTTCGT
>JAJDJN010000159.1 GCA_030267245.1 Desulfovibrio sp. OttesenSCG-928-A18 | reverse complement strand
TGGCAAGCGGCCCCCGACAAGCGCCCGGAGCTTTTTTTCAGCGGGACACGTTTTTTTGCTTGCCTTTTTCACAAAGTGCACGTATTAGCTCAAATTCGTTGCCGGCGTAGCTCAACTGGCAGAGCAGCTGATTTGTAATCAGCAGGTTGCGGGTTCGAGTCCCATCGCCGGCTCCATGACGTGGTGGGGTTCCCGAGTGGCCAAAGGGAACAGACTGTAAATCTGTCGTCATACGACTTCGGAGGTTCAAATCCTCCCCCCACCACCACCAAGATGCGGGAAAGGCGCGAAGCCGCGAAAGGCTTGCCGCAAAAGCGGACGGGCCAAGGCTTTTATACGCCGCTTGCATAACGAGCATTAAGGCTGTAGGAGACAGTGTTCCTGTCGGGGAACTACGGCGAGTGCGCGGGAATAGCTCAATGGCTAGAGCATCAGCCTTCCAAGCTGAGGGTTGCGAGTTCGAGTCTCGTTTCCCGCTCCATAACCGCCCTTTTTCCCCAAAGTGCAGCTGCACGCGAGGATATGCCCACGTAGCTCAGTCGGTAGAGCGCGTCCTTGGTAAGGACGAGGTCAGCAGTTCAATTCTGCTCGTGGGCTCCATCCATAAGCGTAAAACATACCCCGCCCGACAGCGGCCGCGGCAAAGCCGCCTGGCCCCGCCGGAAAGGGCGACTTTTTGCGCGTATGCGCGCCGGAACATGTGTTGTCCGGCTTAACGGCAACGCAAAGCAACACTACCCGCAACTACTGAGATCAACAAAGCCAGCAGGGAGACGATCATGGGTAAGCAGAAATTTGAACGCACCAAGCCTCACGTGAACATCGGCACCGTCGGCCACATCGACCACGGCAAAACCACCCTCACGGCCGCCATCACCAAGATTGCCGGCCTCAAGGGCACGGGCAAGTTCGTGGCTTACGATGAAATCGACAAGGCCCCTGAAGAAAAGGAACGCGGCATCACCATCGCCACCTCGCACGTGGAATATGAGACCGAAAAGCGTCACTACGCCCACGTGGACTGCCCCGGTCACGCCGACTACATCAAAAACATGATTACCGGCGCGGCCCAGATGGACGGCGCCATCATCGTCGTGGCCGCCACCGACGGCCCCATGCCCCAGACCCGCGAGCACATTCTGCTCGCCCGTCAGGTGGGTGTGCCCAGTGTCGTGGTCTTTCTGAACAAATGCGACATGGTGGATGACGAGGAATTGCTTGAACTGGTGGAAATGGAAGTGCGCGAACTGCTCACCTCCTACGGCTTCCCCGGCGACGACGTGCCGGTGATTCGCGGCTCCGCCCTCAAGGCTCTGGAAGTAAGCGACCCGGACGCCGAGCCGGCCAAATGCATCTTAGAACTGCTTGACGCCTGCGACAGCTACATTCCTGATCCGCAGCGCGAAATCGACAAGCCTTTCCTGATGCCCATTGAAGACGTGTTCTCCATTTCCGGCCGCGGCACCGTTGTCACCGGCCGGGTTGAGCGCGGTATCATCAAGGTGGGCGAAGAAGTGGAAATCGTGGGTATCCGCCCCACCCAGAAGACCACCTGCACCGGTGTTGAAATGTTCCGCAAGCTTCTTGACCAGGGCCAGGCCGGCGACAACGTCGGCGCCCTGCTGCGCGGCGTGAAGCGTGACGATGTGGAGCGCGGCCAGGTACTTGCCGCGCCCAAGTCCATCAACCCGCACAAGAAGTTCAAGGCTGAAGTGTACGTGCTCTCCAAGGAAGAAGGCGGCCGCCATACCCCCTTCTTCACCGGATACCGTCCGCAGTTCTACTTCCGCACCACGGACATCACCGGGGTCATCGGCCTTGAAGAAGGCGTGGAAATGGTCATCCCCGGCGATAACGCCACCTTTATCGTGGAACTTATCGCCCCCATCGCCATGGAGCAGGGTCTGCGTTTCGCCATTCGCGAAGGCGGCCGCACCGTTGGCGCTGGCGTTGTGTCCGAAATTCTGGAGTAAGCCATGCGCATCAATATTCTGCTCGCCTGCACCGAGTGCAAGCGGCGTAATTACGCCACGAGCAAAAACAAGAAGAATACCACCGGAAGGCTGGAGTTGAAGAAGTATTGTCCCTGGGACAAGAAAATGACGCTGCACCGCGAGACCAAGTAGTTTCGACTTTCGGAAAGGACACAGGGCAGTAGCTCCAACGGCTAGAGCGGCGGTCTCCAAAACCGCATGTT
The DNA here is from genome assembly GCA_030267245.1 of Desulfovibrio sp. OttesenSCG-928-A18. Classification (GTDB taxonomy): domain Bacteria; phylum Desulfobacterota; class Desulfovibrionia; order Desulfovibrionales; family Desulfovibrionaceae; genus Frigididesulfovibrio. The sequence goes on along the minus strand of JAJDJN010000159.1, from coordinate 2,999 downwards.
GGGGGTTCGAATCCCTCCTGCCCTGCCATGATTCTTCATGCAAGAAAGGGGCGGCAAGAACATTCTTGCCGCGCCTTCTCTGACTCCCCAAAGGCCTGCAGGTCCGCACCGTCCACCCAGGCGCGGTGCGGGGCGCGCCCCATCCGGCAGACCCGTGCCCGTTAGCGCGCGCCGCTCAGGCTTTTGGCGTGCAAGTGATCCCTGGCCTCGCTGGCGCCGGCTTCCGGCAAGAAACAAGGTGCATACATGGCTGCGAAACAAAAAAAACAGGACCGCTTGGCCGGGGCCGCCGACAAGACCCAAGCTCCCGCCAAGGCCCCGACGCCCGTGAAAGCGCAAGGGCAGGCAAAGACCCAGGCCGCCGCCGCGGTAGCGGCAAGCCAGCCCGGCGGCTCGAAGTTCGGCAGGCTGATTCGCTATTTTGAAGACGCCAGGACCGAACTTGGCAAGGTCTCATGGCCCACGCGCAAGGAGGTGAAAGTAACCTCCATAGCCGTGCTCATCCTTGTGGTGATCATGTCCATATTCCTCGGCCTCATGGACCTTCTGCTCGCCAAGATCATGGAACTTATTCTGAGCAGAGGTATGTAGTAATGAGCGAGTTGCAAGACAAGGACGCGACCCTGTCCGCGCCCGAAAAGGCCGCCTGCGGGAAACTGGAAGCCGCTGCCGACAGCGTGGCGCAAAGCGGCGCCAATGGCGCGGCGGAGCAGGCGGCTGAAGAGACGCAGCCCGCGCCTGAAGAAGCGGCCGGCGGCGTCCGGCCCCCCGCTCGCGATGATGAACCCGAAGACGGCCTCAGATCGCGCTGGTATATCGTGCATACCTATTCCGGCTTTGAAAACCGCGTGGAGCAGACCATCCGCGAGATGATGCGCACGGAACAGGACAAAGGCTATATCAAAGAAGTGGTCATCCCCACGGAAAAGGTCATTGAACTGGTCCGGGGCGAAAAAAAGACCTTCACCCGCAAGTTCTATCCCGGCTACGTCATGGTCCGCATGGTCATGAACGATTTTTCCTGGCATCTTGTGCAATCGATACCCAAGGTCACGGGCTTTGTCGGCGGCAAGAACCGGCCCACGCCCATGCGCGATTCAGAGGCGGATCGCATCCGCAGTCTCATGGAAGCGCGCCAGGAACAGCCGCGGCCCAAGTTCAACTTTGAACGGGGTGACGAGGTGCGGGTCATTGACGGTCCCTTCGGCGGTTTCAACGGCGTGGTCGAAGATGTGAATTACGACAAGGGCAAACTGCGCGTTTCAGTGTCCATTTTCGGCAGACAGACGCCGGTGGAACTGGAATTTGTCCAGGTTTCCAAAGGCTGATTACGACAATTCGCCTGCAAAGGGCGCTCACTGTTATCAGGCAGGCGCGGAAAGCATGCAGATGCGGCGCGTCGGGATAAAGGAATACTCACATGGCCAAGAAAGAAGTCGCAAAAATCAAACTGCAGATCCCGGGTGGAGCGGCCAACCCCTCCCCGCCCGTGGGGCCGGCGCTGGGACAGCACGGCCTGAACATCATGGAATTCTGCAAAGCCTTTAACGCAAAGACCGCGGATGAAAAAGGCATGGTCATTCCGGTGGTCATCACCGTGTATCATGACCGTTCCTTCACCTTTGTAACCAAGACGCCGCCTGCCTCGGTGCTGCTTCTGAAAGCGGCCAAGGTGGAAAAAGGCTCGGGTGAACCCAACAGAAACAAGATTGGCAGCGTCAGCATGAAACAGGTGGAAGAGATTGCCGCGCTGAAACTGCCCGATCTCACGGCCAAGGATCTTGACGCCGCCATGCGTTCCGTGCTGGGCACCGCACGCAGCATGGGGCTTGAGGTTAAGTAACGTTTAATCATTACTACTGCCGCCGGCCCGCGCCAGCGCGTTTTTCTGTCGCCGCGTCCGCTTTTTCGCGGCCCGCGTGACAGTTTTGGACCCGGCAGGAGATTCAAACGACGAGGAAAAAGGTACACCATGCCCAAACATGGAAAGAAATACCGCAAGGCCGTGGACGGCACGGATTTGCAGCTGAAGCTCACGGTGGAAGAGGCTGTTTCCAAATCGCTGTCAAGCGCCTTTGCCAAATTTGATGAAACGGTGGATCTGGCCCTCGGGCTCGGGGTTGAACCCAAATACTCCGATCAGATGGTGCGCGGCGCCTGCCCCTTGCCCCACGGGCTGGGCAAGACCGTACGCGTGGCCGTGTTCTGCAAGGGCGAGAAAGAAGCCGAAGCCAAGGCCGCCGGCGCGGACATCACAGGCGCGGAAGAACTTGTGGCCAAGGTCAAGGAAGGTTTTCTCGACTTTGACGCCGCCGTGGCCACCCCGGACGTAATGGCCCTGGTGGGACAGGTCGGTCGTCTGCTTGGACCGCGCGGGCTCATGCCCAACGCCAAGACCGGCACCGTGACCTTTGACGTGGCCGCCGCTGTCAAGGAAATTAAGGCCGGCCGTGTGGACTTCAAGGTGGACAAGGCCGGTGTGCTGCATGCCCCTCTGGGCAAGGTCTCCTTCGGGCCTGAAAAGATCCTGGAGAATCTGCGCGCTTTGCTTACCGAAGTCAACCGCCTCAAGCCTTCGGCCGCCAAAGGCACCTATATGAAGGCCATGGCCGTTTCCACCACCATGGGGCCGGGCTATAAAGTGGACCCGACGGTAATCAGAAAATTCATCGAAGGCGGCGCATAGCGCCGTCGGTGAACACATAGCGGGGATTTGTCCGCAAATCCTTGCGAGCGTTGCCCGTTTACCGGGACAATGCTCTTGGCTAGAGGCCTGGAAATCTGAGTCAAAGACAGCAGGCGCGACGGGTTGCCGTCCGTAAGTCCTGCCGAGACTTTTCTCTGGCTCACATTTCCACCGCATAAGGGAAAAAAGCATCGCTTTTTTCCGAACTCCAGGAGAGTCGCGTGAACAGAACGGATAAAGCCGCATTGATTGAGAAGATCAAGGCATCTGCCAAGAATGCTTCCATTGCGGTGGTCGCGGACTTCAAGGGTAT
>JAJDJN010000158.1 GCA_030267245.1 Desulfovibrio sp. OttesenSCG-928-A18 | reverse complement strand
AAAATATCGGTCTTCGCAGATAAACATAACAAGGCACGCTGGGGCGTCGGCCCATCCTTTTGGGGTGCCTACGCCGAACAGTGAGCGCATCAGAAGACCCAGATTGAATCCGGCCACATGAAGCACGTACCGTTTTTCAATATTTTCCGTGCCGCGCAGATGCGTTCGCCTCATGCCGCCACTGTCGAGGCAGTGGGCGAAGCTGCGCTCCACAAGCTCGCCTCGTTTGCGCAGCAAGGCCTTGCTTTTGGCGGAGGCTGTTCGTGCCCGGTTATTGTACACTGCTCGGCGAGCTTCATGATCGCCATGCCAACGACAGATGCCTGTAGCCTTGGGAACACTGATGCGGCTGCGAAAGGCTCCGTCAAGATTTTTCAAAACTTTACGGGAATGGTAGCCCTTGTCGGCCACCAGTTCCGCCGGAGCATCATATTTCGGGACCGACTTCTTTTTTACGGATTTCAGTTTTTTGCGGGTATCTTTGAGCGTCTTGTGTATGGTCGTCGTGTCGCCTTCATCGGCATGATGAATTTTTACGGAAACAATGGCGCCGGAATCAAGGTCCACAACATGTTCAGGTTTGTGCGCCAGGTGTGTACGGCCATCCTTGAGCTTGGCGATGCGCGCGTCATTGTCCACCGGCGACTGCCAGTCATCGTTGGACAGCTTCTTGCCTTTGCGCTTGCGATCAAATGCCGTCAGCTCCGCCTGCGTGGGCGTGGCAATGCCGCTTTCCTTGGCAAGGCGCTCCAGCATCGTCCGGTATCCTTCGCCCGTGTCGCGGCGCACAATGCTGCGCATGGCCGCGTTGGCCTCCATGGTGGAGGCGTCAATGCCCAGGTTCTTGCCCTCCAGCAGCTTGCCCCGCGCGAGCAGAGCCAGCACATGGACGAACATTCCATGGTGCGCTTCAAGAGACAGTCGTCTGCGAATCCGCGAAAGCGAGGAGTGATCGGGAACGGTATCTGTTGGCCCAAGCCGCAGAAACTCGCGCAAAGAAAGAGAATCGGCGCAACGCCAGCAAATGCCGCGCTCGGAATCAATGCCTTCAAAATAGCCCACAAGGAGCATGCGGAAATAACGCCCCGGCGGGATGGACGGCCGGCCCATGGTTTCAGCGTAAAATGGCGCGCACAAACGCTCGGCAAAGGCGTCAAAGCCTCCTTTGCAAAGAATGCGCTGCAACTGGTCATAAAATGCATGACCCCGGCTACGCGGAACCTGATCATACGCTATCCACATACTGCCTTGATGCCCTTCTTGTTTGCCGATGCTCATCCGCCATCCTCCTCGCAAAAAAAGATCGGCTATTTTGATGGATTTTTCAACACCCTGTTAGAGGCTGGAGCAAACCGCATACGGCGCGCGTACCGCTGACTGCCCCGTCTTTCCTCCTCAAGACGCGGCGATGATTCGCCCAAGAGGCGCGGGCCAGTCCCGCCTCCTTGGAGCGCTGTACACAAAAGGCATCAGATGCATACGCCATGCGATATGCTGATGTGAACGCCTTGCTGTGCGCAGCAGCTTGGGCGAGATTTTCAAGTATTGCTAGTTATCTTGGATTGTAGCCGTTCTCCTTCTATATTCAGCCCACAAAACAAAACGAGCAGCCGCGCTACTCGTCACGCCAAAGGAAACTGCTGATAGCCCTTCTTATCCTGTTACTCTGACCGTAATCCGCGTTCAAGCCTGCCCGCACGATCATCTGAACAGGAGCATCAAGGTGTAACGCCTCTGAAACTGTGCTGGCAAAAGGCTCTTCTTCCAAAATCTGACTCAGCGGATGAATTGATATCTCCACCTCCGTGGCATCAAGCCAGAATCTCTCAAAATGTCTGCCTGCCTGAATGGTGCTGGTAAAGTCCGAAGCACCTGTGACAACAAAAAAGCCTGTGGCGCTGCTGACCTGCCCTTCTGTCTTTTTGATTGCCTCCAGGGCGAAAGATTCTTCTGCGGCAGATTCACGGTTGCAAAAGGTATAGAAAAAGGCTTTCAGCGGCCCTTTCAGGTTAAGTTGCTCCGCTGGCAGACCATCTCTCATTTGTTGCGCTTCTCTGTTTGAAAACCGCATCCAGTCAGCCAGTTCAGCTCTTTTACCTTCATGATGCGCCTGGACACGCATTGCTTCTACAGCATTTGCGGATAACCAAGCGAATTCAGCCGAGCCTTTGGGGTAAAAATGCAGGTAGGGCTGATGATTTCCGAGAATATCCCTGATAGCGGTTTCAGGAATGGGACGGGGCTCATTGCTTCTTTTGTCGGTATGCCTGACGCGCAGACTCTCAAGGCGTTGCTCTGTATCCGCAGAAGTCTCTCTGACTTTTTCAAGAGTGACATGAGCAATCTCCATGTTGATGCCGAATTCCGGCAGAACGGCAATGGAGGCTTCATATCCGTAAGCCTGCGCGGCTTGGTTCAAGTTTTCCAGAAAAGCGCCAAGTGAAATCAGCGCTTCACGATTACGCGAATCGACCTGGGGCAGGCCCCGGCTGACGTCAAAAAACAGCGTAAAACTCTTGGCAGCTCTATTGTATCGAACCTTCCAGGGCTGGGTGTTGTGTCCGCTGGGGGCTAACGATGCATAGTAGAGAATATCCTTGAAGTCTTCTGGCATATCAAACGGAAGGGATGTGTCCTTTGCCAGCATAATCGGTCGGCCAACAGCAAACACATACACAGCGGCCATTAGCAGGCAGAGCACTACAGTGATACCCAGACATTTCCTGCTCATACGGAAGCTCCCTGCCGGTTTAGAAAGAATACTTCAGCCCGATGGTTGCATTGAAAATCTGGCTGTCATCGACCATCGGGCTATCCTTGATTTCCTTACTCAAAAACACCACCCGTCCGGCAGCCATAACGCTCCAATGCTCGGCAAATTTCCAGTCAGCTTCGAGCGAGAGGAATGGCGATATACCGCTGTCCGGGCTGTATTTATCCAGACCGCTTTTGCGTGCCTCCCTGGAGGAAATCCCGAAGTAGTAATCCAGCTGATCCTCGCTATCCCACCGAAGGCCCGCGCCAGGGCTGACATATACAGGGCCGAGCATGAGAGGGTACTTGTAGTAGGCTTCCGCACTGAACGCATCGCTGTTGCCAAGAACATCCCGGAGAACTCTCACGCCAGCATGGCCGTATTCAGTTTGTACAGCATATTGAAGGTATGCATTCAGCGACGAATACCGGTCATCCAAGTGCTTGAGCCTTCTATCGTCCGTTTTGCTGGGGTCAAATGATAGCGCCGCGTATGAAACCCCAAACGAAACCGCTTGTTGTTCATTTCTCCAAATATGCACTCCCGCATCCAGGCCACGGATATAAAACCGTTCACTTTCAAAATGGATGAGGGGCACGGGCAACACCGTATCATCATGACTTTTATATGGTGAAGACTGCCAGGAGCCACCAGCCCCTATGGATATGTCGGCGGCTATTGCCGGGCTGGAGACGCTCAAAGCGATAAGGCACACAATAGAATAAATAACCTTTGAATACTTGAACATTTTTATCTCGCTGATTAAGGTTTAGCTGATCTGGACCATTGGTGCTAAATGTGTACTATTAGTCCAATAAAAAAGTCAACAGTCCAAAATTTGCCATTTTGATATTTTTTTTGTACCGTCAGCAAATAAATCAGGCATGGCAGATTTGATGACACGAAAAGGGAGCAGGCTGTGAAAGGAAAAAAACGAGAGAGACTCGCTGCGTTCAACCGTGCGAATATTCTGGAGGCGGCCCACAAGCTGTTTTTGGAAAAAGGAATTCCCGGAACGACTATGGACGATATCTCCAAAGAAGCCGGGTGCAGCAAAACTACGATTTACAGCTATTTTGAAAGCAAGGAAGATGTGGTGAACCACCTCTTTTTTGAAGGAGTAAGCGTTTTTCAGGAAGCGGTACGCGAGGAAGCGGAGAAAAGCCGAAACCTGAAGGAATTTTACAACCTGTTTTGTACGTCACTTGTGGCCATGCACAAAGAGCAACCCATTTATTATGAAGGCGTTGCGGGGGAAGCCGTTTTTGACAAAAATGCTCCACCTGAGAGCATTGTTAATAAAATATACACGTCAGGCGAAGTCAGCAACGCGACTATCGAGGAGTGCATAAAAAAGGCGATTGCAGCCAAAGAAATCTCCATAAATGGTGACGTGTTTGAAACCATGACTCTTCTCTGGTTTTGCATTATGGGAATCGTGGAGAAAAGCGCTCTCAAGGAGAGCTATGTGAAATTTAAGCTGGGCAAGACACGGGAAGAATTTTTGGAATATGCTTTCAATAAGCTGTTTACCCTGCTTGAACGCCGTTAGCTGCCCCACAATTTTCGGTTGCAGATGTAGCCTCCTCACTCCAGAGGGTGGCGTTTTATCCATACCTGTCTGCCAGAGTACATCCGAATCCGCCTAAAACTGCTGGCACAAAATCTCCCGATCATCTTTTCCTGATACTTTCCAACCTCATATAGAGACTTGACGGACAAGGCGGATTACGTTCAGGCTTACTGTCTCGCTTTTTCTCGAAGTCCATCCAGATAATCCGCGTAGCTCTGCATCATCTCTTTCCGTTGCGGCAAAAGCTGCGCCTTATCATACGCCGCCTTCGCCGCATCACGTTCCAGCGTGTGCGAAAGTTGCAGATAAATCACGTCATGTGGGAAGCCCAGCTCCTTGAGCAGCGTAACCGCCATGTGTCGGAAGCCGTGCGAGGTGAATTCCTTTGAGCCATATCCGGCGGCGTGGATGGCTTTGAGCAACGCATTAGTGCTCAAGTGGCCGGATTTGCCCCATGAGGGGAAAAGGTACTGCCCTTCGCCGGTATACTTCCGCAGATTTTCCAGCAGTTCCAGCACCTGACGGGCCAGCGGCACGATATGCGGCTTGCTGTTTTTCATTTTATAGCCGGGGATGCGCCATTCAGCGGCTTCCCAGTCGATTTCAGCCCATTCGCCCCAGACGAGGGAACCGGGCCGCAGAAAGACGTATGGAGCCATGCGCAGGGCCGTGGAAACTTCCAGCCCGCATTTCTCGCTCATAGTGGTTTCGATTGCGAGCAAGAGCTTGCCGACTTTATCCGGGCTGGTGATAGTGGCGAAGCCCCGGTTGGGAGCGGGGCGTTTGAAGGACAGCCCTTTCCAGATAGAATAGGCCGGGTTGTTCTCGCATTTACCCACGGCGATGCCGAAGTTGAAAATGCGCACCGTGTTCTCGGCGATTTTGCGCAGAGTATCGTA
>JAJDJN010000157.1 GCA_030267245.1 Desulfovibrio sp. OttesenSCG-928-A18 | reverse complement strand
TTTAATGAGAAATACTGCCCCCTGGTCATGGCGAGGTAGCCGCAAGTCAGTGTATAGCCTACAGTGGCAATGAATAACGCGAGGCATGATAAAAAGGCGGCACTGGAAAAAAACTGCCTGATGCGCAGCCAGGGGATGCGAAATTCTTTTGCCGGGGCCTTTGCTTCGCGCAATGTATTGCGCGCCGGTCCGCTTTTGCTGCCCGGCCGGGTCAGGCTCACGCGTCGGCCTTCGCGTTTGTATGTGCGTTTGTTCAGGGCCATATCTTCACTTCCAGTTCCAGCTGGTAGCCGCTTTTTTCGCGCACCATGAGCATGGCGCGTTCAATGAGTTCGCGGGCCTGTTTGAAGCTGCCGCCGCCCTCGTTGACCAGAAAATTGGCGTGCACCTGTGAAAAAGCCATGCCGCCCGCCTTGAAGCCGCGCAAACCGGCTTCTTCAAGCAGCCGACCGGCCGGCGCGTCCGGGGCCGGATTTTTGAACACACAGCCTGCGCTTCTGGCCGATACCGGCTGGCTGGCCTTTTTGCGCGCCAGGTTTGCCTCCATGCGCTCCCGGATGCTGTCCGGTCTGTCCTTTTGCAGCAAAAAGTCCGCGCCGGTGATGATAAAGGCACCTTTGTGACCGGCTATGGCGCAGCTTCTGTAGGCAAGGTCCAGTTCATCCCGCTTTTTGTCCACCAGCCCGAGCAGGGGTGAATAGAGCCGCAGCACACGCAGGCAATCGCCAATCTGCATGCCAAAGGAGCCGGCGTTGCCGGCAATGGCACCGCCCACGCTGCCCGGAATGCCGGCCAGGCCTTCAAGGCCGGCCAGGCCCAGCTTGGCCGCAATGGACAAAAAACGCGGCAAACGCATGCTTGCGGCCACGCGCACCAGGCTCCGCTCCTTTTCTTCGTTCAGGATGGTGAAGCTGTCGTCTTCCCGTTGCGCCACCAGCACCAGGGGCAACTGTCCGTCGGCCGCGATGATGTTGCTGCCCTGTCCGAGCACGGCCATGCGTCCGCCCAGGATGCGCAGGATGCGATCCAGCTCTTCAAAGCCGTCCGGACCCTGCAGGCATACTTCGGCAATGGCCGTGCCCCCGAGCCGGATGCTGGTGCGTTCGGCCAGGACCGGTTCATTGATGACGGTGATGCCTTTACAGTTCATTCAACGCTCCAGCCAGCGCGGTCCGACGCCGGTTATGCTGCCCGCGCCAAGGGTGAGCAAAAGGTCGCCTGCGCGCAACTCGGCGTCCAGACGCTCAACAAGTTCATCAAAATCGCGGCAGTAGCTCACATCCGTATCCGAGACCTGGCGGATGCCCTGGGCCAGGCTTTCGCCGCTGACCCCGGGAATCGGCGCTTCGGAAGCTGGGTATATTTCTGAAAGAAAAAGTTTGTCCACCGGCGCGAACACAGTGCAGAAATCGCCGAACAGAGCCTGGGTGCGCGAAAAGCGGTGCGGCTGAAAGGCCACGATCAGGCGGCGCTCCGGGTGGCATTGCCGCGCGGTGGCCAGGGTGGCGGCAATCTCGGCCGGGTGGTGTCCGTAATCGTCCACAACGAGTACGCCGCGTTTTTCGCCTTTTTTTTCAAAGCGTCTGCCAACGCCCGTAAAACGGCCAAGACCCTCGATGCAGGACAAGGGCGGGATGCCGGCCTGCATGGCTACACCCATGGCCCCCAGGGCGTTGAGGATATTGTGCCTGCCCGGCTGCGCCAGGCTTACCTCGCCGAGGCTGCAACCCTTGAGGCGCACGGTGAAGCTGCTTTTCTCGCCAAGGCTTACCGATTCCGCCGTAAGATCGTTCCCGGGGCCGAAGCCGTAGGTAATGAGCGGGCGGTTCACCCTGGGCAGCAGCCGCTGCACCCCCGGGTCATCGCCGCAGACCACATTCACCCCGTAAAATGGCACCTTGTTCATGAACTGGACAAAGGCCTCGTCAATGCTGTTCTGGTCCGGATAAAAGTCCACGTGGTCCAGGTCCACGTTGGTGACCACGTTCATGATCGGGAACAGGCAGAGAAAGGAGCCGTCCGACTCGTCCGCCTCGGCCACAAGAAAACGCCCCGCTCCGAGTCTGGCGTTGGCCCCGTAGGCGTTAAGGCGGCCGCCAATGATCACGGTGGGGTCAAGGCCGGCGGTGTCGAAAATGGCGGCGGTCAGGGAGGTGGTGGTGGTCTTGCCGTGAGTGCCGGCAATGGCTACGCCGGTACGCAGACGCATGAGTTCGGCCAGCATCTCGGCCCTGGGGATGATCGGGATGCCCCGCTCGCGGGCAATGAGCAGTTCCGGGTTGTCCGCGCGAACGGCAGTGGATTTCACCAGCACATGGGCGTCACCCACGTTTTCCGCCGCATGCCCGATGCGGATCTCGGCCCCCAGCGAACGAAGGTGCGCAACGGTCTGACTGTCAGCGAGATCGGAGCCGTGCACGGAATAGCCAAGGTTAAGCAGCACCTCGGCGATGCCGCTCATGCCCGAGCCGCCGATGCCAACCATATGTATTGTATGAACTCTGTCGCGCATTTCCCGCTCCATTTCACTCGTTTAAGCCTGCCTGGACGGCCGGGCTTTCGCCCCTTCGCCATCTTTGGACCGCCTTCAATCCATCCGTTTCTGGGCCAGCAGTTCTTCCAGCCCGTCGGCCAGGTCCGCCGCGGCACGCGGCCGCGCCAAGGCAAGACTTTTACGCCCCATTTCCTCAAGCCTGCCCCGGTCAAAAGCCAGGTCAAGCACGGCCCTGGCCAGAACCTCGCTACCGCCGGAAGCTTCGGCAAAGGCCTCCTGCTCCAGCAGCACGGCCGCGCCCTGCCGTTCCAGAAAACGGGCGTTATACGTCTGGTGGTCCTGGGCCGCGTAGGGAAAAGGCGTTAGCAGCGCCGGCAGCCCGACGGCGCACAGCTCGGCCAGGGTCGAAGCCCCGGCCCGGCACAGAACCAGATCGGCCCAGGCATAAGCCCGGGGCATGTCGGTAATAAAAGGCTCCACGCGCACCAGTTCCGCAGCCGCTTCCCGGTAGGCGGCCCGCACCCGATCGTAATCCGCCTGCCCGGTCTGGTGCCAGATCTCCAGGCCGCGTTCCAGAAGCGGACCCATGGCCTTTAAAAGACCGTCGTTGATCGCCGCCGCGCCCTGACTGCCGCCCATGACCAGCAGACGCGGCCTGGGCCTTGCCGGGGCAAGGGGCGGCATGGTTGCGCCATCTGACCGGCCGGCCTCGTCCGCCAGGCCGGGGGCTTCGGGACGATCTACGGCCACGGCCGGTTCCGGTCCTTCGGCTCTTGCTTCGGGCCCCGTTTCGGGCCCAGCTTCGGCCCCCATTTCTGGCCCAGCCTCGGCCAAGGTCAGGCCGCCGCTCCTGTCTTCCTCGGCGGCCAGGGCGGCCAGGCGGCGTTGGTGCAGTTCGACGATGCCGGCCCGTACCGGGTTGCCGACCAGACAGCTCTTTTCCGGGGCAAAGGCCCCGGAGGCGTCCGGCACGGAAAGAAAAATCCGATCCACATAGCGGCTGAGCCAGCGGTTGGCCATGCCGGGAAAGGCGTTCTGTTCGTGGATGGCCGTGGCCCTGCCGCCCAGACGTCCGGCCATGACCCCGGCAAAGGCCGCATAGCCGCCAAAGCCCACCACTATTTCGGGCTGCACCTTGCGTAGTACGCCCATGGCCTTGAAAATGGCCCGCCCCATGCCAAAGGCGGCAGGTAAGGCGCGAAAGCCGCGTCCGAGAAAGCCGCTTACCGGCAGCCCCACAAAATCCAGCCCCGCCTGCATGGCCAGATCCGCCTCCGGCCCCAGGCGGCCGCCCATGAACAGGATCATGACCCTGGGGTTACGCCGCAGGAGTTCCTCGGCAAGGGCCAGGGCCGGGAAGATGTGCCCGCCCGTGCCGCCGGTGGTGATGATGACCCGTTCCATTCTTGTACTCCTGTACGCCCGCCGCTCAATCCCTGGCCTTTCGGGACAGGTTGAGCAACAGGCCCACGCAAATCATGGACGCCAGCAGACTGCTGCCCCCGTAACTTATAAAGGGCATGGGCACGCCCTTGGGCGGCACAACGCCCATGACCACGGCAAGGTTGAGCACGCAGGACAAGGCCAAGGTAAGCAGCAGACCAAAGGCCAGCAGCCTGCTCCGCAGTTCCGTCTGGCGCAAGGCTATGCGCATGCCGCGCCAGAAAAAGGCCGCCAGCAGGATGAAAATCAGAGAAATGCCGATGAAGCCCGCTTCTTCGCCAAAAACCGCCATAATAAAGTCGTTGTGGGCCTCGGGCAGGTAGAACAGTTTCTGCTTGCTCGCCCCAAGCCCGGTTCCGGAAAGGCCCCCGGACCCGAAAGCCAGAAAGGACTGCACCAGGTGGTAGCCTTCGTCATTGGCCACCGCAAAAGGATCGCGAAAGGCCAGGTAACGGCGCAGGCGGTAGGGCTCGGCCTTGATCAGCTCATAGGCGCAGCCGCAGGCGATGAGGGCCGATGCCGCAAGATAGATTATGCGCGTGCCGCCCACAAAACACATGAAGAACAGCAGCACCGCGATGAGCACCGCGCCCCCGAAGTCCGGCTGCAAGAGCAGCAGCAGGCACATGACCCCGGTGATCAGAAAGGGCGGTATGACCCCCTTGCTGAAGGTCTTGATGATCTCCTGCTTGGTGCTGAGAAAATAGGCCAGGTAAAGCACCAGCGCGATTTTGGCGAACTCCATGGGCTGGATGCGCACCGGGCCAAGGCCTATCCAGCGGTGCGCCCCCTTGGCCGCCGTGCCCAGAGGGCTCAGACAGATAACCAGCATGAACAGACATGCGAACAGCGCCGGATAATGCAGAGCATACAGGATGTTCCGGGGCAGAGCGGCCGCCACGGCCAGGGCGATGCAGCCAATCAGGGCGAAGAGTGTCTGACGCTTGAAAAAGTAATAGGTATCCGCCTGCATGCGCTCGGCATAGATGCCGCTGGCGGAAAATACCAGCATCAGCCCGATGGCCAGCAAAACGGCTGTAATGGCCAGCAGCCACCAGTCCGGGCGCCCCGCGCTCCCGCCCAGGGCTCCGCCGGGCAAAAAGCCTCCGGAAAAAACCCCGGCAAAGGGCCTTTTGCCCGTGCTTTCCACTGCCTGGCTCATTTGCCTTCTCCCTTTTTCCCGTCGCGTCCGTGCTCCGGCTCAGCCTGGAGCGGGCCGCCAAGGGCTCCGAGTTCCAGCGCGATGCGGCAGAAATGGTCGCCCCGCTCCTGGTAATTGGCGTAAAGATCGTAGCTTGCCGT
>JAJDJN010000156.1 GCA_030267245.1 Desulfovibrio sp. OttesenSCG-928-A18 | reverse complement strand
CTCCTCTGGCTGATCCTTGTGGGCGGCGGGCTGCTGGCTTATGAAGCCTACCGTTTTCTCACAAGCCCCGGCTCGGAAAACCCCCAGGATATCGTGATCAGCATAGCGCCGGGCGCAACTTTTGACCGCGTGGCCTGGGACTTGAAAAAGGCCGGAGCCATCACCGACGTGACCCGTTTTCGCCTCCTCGCCCATACTCAGGATGCCGTGGGCAAGGTGCGCGCGGGCGAATACATGATCAACACCGGCTGGACCCCGGAACAGGTGCTCAAACAGATCACCGAAGGCCGGGCCGTGCTTTATCGTCTGGCCGTGCGCGAAGGCCTCACCTGGTGGGAGACCGCCAGGGCCGTTGAGGCCCAAGGCTTTGCCAGCTACGAGGACTTCAAGGCCGTGATCCATGATCCGGCCTTTTTGCGCGCCCACAACATCCCCTTTGATAACGCCGAGGGCTTTCTCTATCCGGAAACCTACCTTCTGAAAAAACCCCGCTCTCCCCTTGACCGCAAGCAGGCCGAGGAAGTGGCCTCGGCCATGGTGCGCATGTTCTGGAAAAAGACCGAGCCCCTCTGGAAGCAGATGTCCCTTGCCCCCGAAGCGGCGTTGCAGCGTCAAAACGCCCTGCTGCAGCCAACGCCGGGAGCGCAGGGCTCGCCGCCTCCGGTCGAGGCCGTGGACGGCGGCGCTTTGGCCGGGCCGGATGCGGCGCGCTCGGCCGGGGCCGGGCTTGGAGCCGGACAGGGCGGTGGAGCGGAACAGGCGGCGCACGCCGGGCAGGGTGGCGGAGCGGAACAGGCGGCTGGAGCGGTGGCGCGGAGCAACGCGGAGGCCGGAGCGGCCGCTGCCGGGCCGCGTACGCCGGCGGAAGTGGCTCCGGATGCCATCAGGCATCTGGTGATCCTGGCGTCGCTGGTGGAGAAGGAGACCGGGATTCCGGCGGAGCGCGGGCGCGTGGCCGGGGTCTACGCGAACCGCCTGCGCGTGGGCATGCTGCTGCAGTGCGATCCCACGATTATTTATGGTATCGGGGAGAGTTTTTCAGGCGCGATCAGACGTTCGCAGATTGATGATGCGAAAAACCGCTACAACACATATCAGCATGCCGGGCTGCCGCCCGGGCCCATAGCCTCCGCGGGCATAGAATCCCTGAACGCGGCCGCGCACCCCGAACAGCACGAGTATTTTTACTTTGTGGCCACAGGCCTGGACGGCGGCCACAGCTTCAGCAAAAACCTGACCGAACACAACAAGGCCGTGCAGCTCTACCGCGCCAGGATGCGCGAGCGTTAACCCACATATTGTATAAAGAATTTGGGGCGTTGCCCCGGGCACCCGGCAGGGGAGCCAATGCCCTGCACCATCAATGCCGGCAAGGGACGCATGGCGTCCTTTGCCGGCATTGATGTGCTTGGGAGCAAGTCATTTCCTCCGAGCGCGCTTTGCCCCCGCAGGCTCCCGGGCAGGGAACAGGGGCCCTTGCATATGGGGGTCAAGGGGCCTCATGCCCCTTGCCGGGTCCGGGGCGGCGCTCCGGGCGGGGATGCCAAAGGGGCGCAGCCCCTTTGGCCGCCGGAGGCATTTTACCCCAGGCTACAGCATCACCTTGTCCGGGGGACGGCGGTCGGGCACGTAGCAGTGGGAGGCGTCGTCCTCGTTCCAGGTCCGCGTTACATACAGGCCGCAGAAGCAGGCGCCGTATTCCTCCAGGTCCTGTTTTCTGTACACGCAAGGACAGATGATGTCCTTGTCCAGTTCGTATTTTTTGTTGGCAATGCGACAGGGGCAAGCCATGTACCCGTAGCGTTGTTTCGTCACCAGCAACTGTTCAAGCAGGGGCATGGTCAGTTCCATGTCCTTGTTGAAAAAGCAGCCCTTGGGTTCCTGAAACTTTTTCAGTTGCTCGTGCAGCTTTTGCACCTCTTCCGGAGTCGGAGGGCAGGGGAAGCCGGCTTTCTTCACGGCCTGGGCGCTGCTCATAGTCCAAGAGCCTTTGTCAACGCTTCGGCCTGAAAGCCAACGATGACCGTTTTGCTGTCAATTAGGATGGTGGGGAAGGAGATGGCGGGGTTATACTCGCGTACCTTCATCAGCATCGCATTACGCTCTTCGCCCTCAAGTTCGTCCACATAGGTCAGGTCGTAGGTCACCTGGTGTTTATCCAGAAACTCGCGCGCGTGTCTGCAGTGGATGCAGGTGGACAATCCGTAAAAACTTACAGTGTGTGTATCGGCAGTCATGAAATACTCCTTGTTGGGCGCCGTGGCTGTTGCCGCCGGCGCGCTTGTTGTGTTGCATACCGCTGTTTTTTACAAAAAGCCAGCAGATATGGGAAAAGCGTTTTCCTGGAGCGGCTTTACTTTCAGATTTGCTCTGCAAGAATTTGAGAACAAATCATTGCCCTGAAATGCTTGTACGCGAGCATTTCAAAGCTAAGCAGCTCCAACCGCGAACAAAGCCAGCCTGCTGCCATCCGGTCGGCAGGGCCGCCGCCCCTGCCGGGAGAGTCCGAGGGGCAAAAGCAGCCCGGAAATTTTGCCATAACCCGGCAAAAATGCACGGCGAGCGCCATTTGCCGTGAAAAGCCATTGTGGTTTTATTTACGCTGCGTTAGGATGCCAGCATCATGCTGCTTATATAAACTGTCGCAGTTACTCAAACCGCATGCCCGCTGCCCGGGATGTGCGCCGACGGGGGTATTTCATGGCGCAGAAAGCGGAAAAAGGCCCCGGATTCATCAAACGTTCCCTTGGCATGCAGGTCACCCTGCTTATTGCGGGCATCACGATTTTCACCTTAAGCATTTCCGCTGTTATTGGCGATTATTTTGATGACGCCGCCATGTATGAAAGCATGGAGGCATCAGCGGCCGAGATGAACGGGCTCTTGCGCATCATTGTGGACAAATCCATGCTGGTGGGAGACGATGTGGCCACCAGCAAGGAATTCGCCTTTCTTGCCAAGAAGTTCCCGGAAATACACATCTCCATCGCCAGTTTCAATTCCAACATCACCTACTCCACGCGGCCGAACCAGATCCGCAAGGATATAAGCGCGGTTTTTGCCGAAGCCCTGCAGCCTGCCGATCGAACCCTGTTTCAGGGCAACTATCAGGAGGCGCTCAAAGGCAAAACGCCGGAGGGCAGGCTGCTCACCCTCAGCGGGCGCAAGGCTTTCCTGCATGTGGCGCCCATATTCAATGAAAAGAACTGTCATCACTGCCACGGCGCGAGCCAGCCCGTGCTGGGGGCCATGGCCGTATTGCAGGATGTGCAGTCCGAAGTCACCGCGGCCACTAACCGCACCCTGCGCAACGCGGCCATATCCCTGACCGGCGGAGTGCTGCTGGTGCTGGGCATATTCATCTTTATCAAGCGGCGCATGCTGCTGCGCATGAGCGCCCTGGGCCAGACCTCGCGCAGTATCGTCGAAGGCAATTTCAACGCCCGCTTCACCGTGAGCGGGGCGGACGAGATCGGCTACCTGGCCGGCAACCTGGCCGACATGCTCCGCTCGCTGAAAACTCTGGGCCACGCCCAAAGCGTGATGCACGGCATCCGGGTGCCGGCGGTCATGTGCGACACCAGCGGTAAAATAAGCTTCATCAACGAGCCGCTGCTTGCTCTGCTCCAGGACCCGCGCCAGACCTCGGATATGAACGGCGTTTCCGTCAACCAGCTGCTCTACGGTTCCGAACATCGCCCCGATTCGGTGTTTACCAGGGTGCTGAACAGCAATGCCGAATGCCTGGACGTGGAAAGCAGCTTAAAGAGCAGCAAGGGCAGAACCCTGCACGTGCGCTTTGACGCCAACCCCGTGGCCGATCTTGAAGGCAGGCTCATCGGCGCCTTCAGCACGATTACGGACCTTACCGCCATCCGGGAGAACGAGGCCTCTATTCTTGAAAAGAACGAGACCATCAACAAGACCGCACGCGAAGCCAATGTGCTGACCGAGGAGATGGGGAGCGCCACCGGCGCCCTGGCCGGACAGATCGAAGTTACACGCGAACAGGCGGCGCGGCAGCAGACCCTTTCTGACACCACCGTGGCCGAACTCGAACAGATCAATCTGTCCCTGGCCGATGTCGCCCGCAACGCTTCCCATGCCGCCGAACATGCCGGCGGCACCAGGGAAAGCGCCGAACAGGGCTCGCAACAGGCCAGACGCGTGGCCCAGTCCATGGAAGAAATGGTGCGCGCCATCCTCAGCCTTAAAGAACAGATGGTGGAACTGGGCGCCAAGACCGAGGGCATCGGGCAGGTGATGCAGGTCATTCAGGATATCGCGGACCAGACTAACCTGCTGGCCTTGAACGCCGCCATCGAGGCCGCGCGCGCCGGCGATGCCGGGCGCGGCTTTGCCGTGGTCGCGGACGAAGTGCGGAAACTGGCCGAAAAAACCATGCAGGCCACTGTGGAAGTGGGCCGCACCATCAACGAGATCAGAGAGAGCGCCTCCACCAGCATCAAGGCGGTGGAAAAGACCAGCAATTTCGTGACCGAGGGCTCGGAGCAGGTGAAGATGACCGGAGAACTGCTGCAACACATCCTGGCCCTTGCCGAGTCGGTGGCCGGAGAGGTGCACGCCATTGCTGCGGCCGTTGAAGAACAGTCCGCGTCCACGGATAGCGTGCGCGGCTCCATACAGCTGATCCGGGATATCTCCGATCAGGCGGCGCACGCGACTACACAAACGGAAACAGCCGTGCGTTCGCTCATGGATATCGCCCGTAGCCTGAACAGCATTGTGGCCGGAATGACCGGCAAGGAGTCATGAACCATGCCCCGCGCCAAATATTGCCACTGTTCCAAATTGCCCCTGCTCCCCCTGCTTCCGCTGCTCGCGCTCTGCCTTGTTCTGCCGCTGCTCGCCGCCTTGCCGGGCGCGGCCCAGGAGGCGCGGGCCTATGTGGGCGCCCAGGCCTGCGAGTCCTGCCATGAAGAGCAGTACGCCAGTTTCATGAAAAATTCGCACAAGGCCCGCTCTTGGAAAAGCCTGGAAAAGATGCTGCCCAAGCTCACCGAGGCGGAGAAAAAAGAATGCTACGTCTGCCATACCACCGGCTACGGCAAGCCCGGCGGCTTTGTCAGCCTGCGTGAAACCCCCGAAAAGGCCAACTTGAGCTGCGAAACCTGCCACGGCCCCGGCTCCGCACACGCGGAATCGGGCGACAGCGCCGATATCCAGCGAAAGCCGGACCTGAACTCCTGCCTGCGCTGCCATAACGCGGAACGGACCCAGAACTTCAACTTCAAACTCATGC
>JAJDJN010000155.1 GCA_030267245.1 Desulfovibrio sp. OttesenSCG-928-A18 | reverse complement strand
CGGGTCATTTCCACGCCGTCCATGCGGGGCATGCGCCAGTCCAGAATGACCAGGTGCAGCGGCTCGGGCGAGTCATCCGCCATTTTTATACGCTGCAGGGCGTGTTCGGGGTCTTCCTCCGTCCAGACCTTGAGCCCGAAATTCTCCAGCAGGTCCTTGAGGGTGGTGAGGGAGATGGGGTCGTCGTCCACAACCAGGACCCGCAGTCCCTGCAAGTCGCGTGTTCCGGCAAAGGCGGCGCCTTTGCGCACCCGAAAGGCGGCCTGAAAGGAAAAGATGGCGCCGTGGTCGGGCTGGTTTTCCACATGCAGGGTCCCGTTCATCGCGGAACTGAGTTTATGGGCCAGCAGCAGCCCAAGCCCGCCGTTTCTGCCCGAACTACGCTCGGGAACCGGCATGGATTCTCCGGCAAAGAGCCGCTGGATGGCCGCGAAGCGTCCCTTGTCAAGGCCGGGTCCGGTATCCGCCACCGAGACCTTGATGCTGGCCCGGTTGGCGGAGCTCTGCTCCAGAGTGCAGCTTACTTTCACTTCCCCGGCTTCTGTGGCGCGGACCGCGTTATCCAGCAGATAGCCGATCACCTGGCCGAAGCGCAGGGGATCGCCCACCAGATGGCGCGGCACATTGGGGGCGATGGTGAAGATCAAGGCCAGCCCCTTGTTTCTTGCCGGAGTGATGAAACGGCGCTGATGCTCCGCAAAGATGTCGCGCACGGCAAAGGAGATGTTCTCCATGCCCAGCTTGCCCGCATCCAGCTTCGAGAGTTCCAGGATGTTGTTTATGACCTTGAGCAGATCCGAACCCGCTTCATGTATTTTGCCCAGATAGCCCTTTTGCTGCTGGGTGAGGTTGCTTTTCAGGGCCAGGTAGGCCATGCCGATGATGGCGTTCATGGGCGTGCGGATTTCATGGCTCATGTTGGCGAGAAACTCACTTTTGCTCTGCCCGGCGGTTTCGGCGTTTTCCCTGGCCTGGATGAGTTTTGTTTCCTGGCTTTCAATGACGTCGGCCATGCTGTTCATGGACCCGGCAAGGGAGACAAGCTCTTTGACCGGGCCCGTGATCGGGAGCCGGGTGCTGAAATCGCCCTTTGCATAGTCCTTGGCCGCCTGAAGCATTTTGCGCACCGACGGCAGGAGCATGACGTGCACAAAGCCGGAGCCGAGAATGACCATGGCCAGCAGGGCGAGGCCGAGCAAAAGCAGGGAACGGTCCTGCAGTTGTGTTAGTTCCTTCAAAAGTTCCGCATGCGGTATGGTCAGTATGGCCTGCATGTACGGCTCCGCTCCCGTCTGCTCAAGATAGATTCTGCGGTAGGCCACAAGAATCTCCTGATCCTGCCCGGAGGCGGCATTTTGCGAAGTCAGATAGAACACGCCTTCAGCTTCGGCGCGTTTTGCAATGGCCTTGGTGATTTCCGCCGGCACGGTGGCGAAATCGTCGTCCATATCCGGCAGTACGATGGCCGCCCGTCCCTTCATGTCCGCCAGGTAGAGCTTTGCGTTCTCCGGCCTGGGCACCGGCCCCATGAGCTGTGAATATGGTTTGAGCTGCACGGCGGCCGCGAGCACCACGTTGCGCCCTCCGGCGCTTCTGGTCTTGTAGCCGAAATGCAGGGCGGGCTTTTGGGAGATGACCGAATAGGTGACGTCGCCCGCCACAAAGCTGGATGATTCCTGGGCGCGGGTAAAGTAGGTGCTGCCGACCACGAGCACGGTTTTGGACCGGGAGAGCGCGGGCGAGATCAGAAAACCGTCCTCGTCAACCACAAAGGCGTCGGCGTACTGGGGGAGGGCGTAATTTACCCGCCGCAGGAGCGAGCGGATTTCATCTTCCTGCATCAGCCCGAAATCCAGACGGGACAGGGTGGAAAGCAGGGTGTAGATGCTGGCCGTCACCGAACTCTGCATGCGGGCCATGGCCCGCACGCTGCTCATGGCCCGCGCCTGGGCGCGCTGCAAGACGGCAGCGTGCCGCTCGTGCCCGGTGAACAGCACAATGGCGATGGCGGGCAATGCCGCTATGATGATGATAAACAGGGTGGTCCGCAAAAAGGACCCAGCAAAAAAACGCCGCATTTATAAGGCCCGCCGCGCTAAACGCATAAAGCACATTTTGGCGGCCCGGTCAGCCCTGTTTCGGCCGGCATGGGCCGGCCGGACAAAAAGGGACAAGGTCCGCCATTGTGCCGAGACTTGCTATTGTTACTGAAAGATGCCCCAAGGTCCAGAGACAATGGGGCTTTTTGCCCCGGAGCTTCAGCCTGGGCTCCGGCCCCCGCAACGGGATAGTTAACATAAATTATAACAATAAAGCTGTGCGAGCGCCAATAGAATTCAACGCGGATAAAATATGTTGTCATGGCGTGTAGTTATTTTAAATTGCCATGAGTGGGTGAAATGCCGGTAAAATGAAAAACAACAGCGTAAAGTGAATAAAAGTTGACAAAAGTTGCGTGTTGTGCGTATTACCACTAAACCGGGAGATAGTTGAAGGATAAGGTACTGACCCCATGAGTGCGCCCCCAGGCAAGACAACATTCACCCTGGCGGAGGCTGCGGAACTTCTCAGCTGCCACAAGGAAACCCTGCGCCGGGCCATCAGAAACGGGGATCTGCGGGCTGCGAAACTGGGGCGTGGGTATCGTATTTCCCGTATGGATCTGGAGGCCTTCTGGACCGCCAGTGGGGGCGGAGATCTGTTCGGTCGGGAAGGAGGGGCGGATGCGGATTCCGTGAGCAGGGAAGGCGTACGGAAGAAAGAGAAGAAAAAGCGACGGAGCGAGCAGCTCAGTCTGCCGGGTACGCTGGACTCTGACAAATAATCGCGGGCATGGCCGGGGAGGCCGTCTGTCAGGAGTGACGGGACATGACAAAAGTGGATTCGAACGCCTTTCTGGAACGTGTTTTTCTACGCAGCGACAATGGCGCGGAACTTTCCTTTCGGGGAAAACTGTATTCTGAAAGCGCGTACTATGACGAAGAAACAGCCTCTCTGACCCGCTTGCGCCTTTTTGTGAGCGAGGGCAGGGAGCTTGTGTATTCCATAGTTTCGGGCGCGGGCGCGCAAAAAACCCGCAGGCATTATGTTGTCGAGCCCAAAGAGGATCTGTGCCGGATCAGTGACGGCATACAGACTCTGACCCTGCCCACGGAGATGCTGTTCGCCGCCGTATTCGGGCTGTGCGGCATCGACCCGGAGCGGGCCGAAGAACTCAAGCCGGGCTTTGAAGAAAACCTGCGCATGGTCATAGGTTAGGGGCTGTTTCCTTGGAAACAGACCCTGGCCTGAATATTACACCAACGCCAGGATGCTCGCTGTTTTTACATCGTAAAAACAGGATGTTGCACTGTATATTGTTGAGCGTTGCCGATCTGCAAATTGTAAAATGCTCTTTTCTGGTATGGCTAAAAATCCGGGTCAGGCGGCTGCTTGAAGCCTTACCTGCTCCAATCCGGATGTTGCGCACAGCCTTGAGGGCGGTGAATGGCCTGGGGAAAGAATGTTTTCGTTTTTTTATCTGAGCGTAACTCGGTGTAACTTCAGGCTGTCTTCAACACATGCCAACGGGGCAGGCACTTTATGTGCGTCGCGCTCTTCCTCTTCTTGTAAAAAGCGTCTATAGTTTCAGAAAAAGCAGCGCATGAAGCGCCGCGTTCGCCTGGCGTACGGCAGCCACGCGGTTTGCGTCTCGCGGCCTGTACTCTCGTAGCGGAGTTGTCCGCGATTCATGCAAGGAGGAACCATGCCCATTACCAAAAATTTTCTCAAGTCCCGCCCCTCATGCAAGGTGAAATTTCGCATGAGCGCTGAAGAGGCACAGGGCGCTGAGTCCTTGTATCTTGTTGGTGATTTCAACAGTTGGAGCGACACCGCAAATCCGATGAAAAAGCTCAAGGACGGCGGGTTTGCCCTGGAGATAGAGCTTCCCCTCGGGCAGGATTTTCAGTTCCGCTATCGCACCGGCGAAAACACCTGGCTCAACGACCCTGAAGCCGATGCCTATGTGCCATGCTCCTATGCCAATGCGGAGAATTTTCTCGTTAAAGTATAAGGCCGTCGCGTTCGGGCGGCCTCAGGGCAAGGGGCAGGGAGCCTTTGCATGGCTCCACCCCTTTGTTCCTTTACCCCTGTGCTCCTGTCGGAGCATTGCCGATCTGCCAATCGTAAGAAGCTCTTTTCTGACCCGCGCTCAAAATCCGAAACGGATTTTGAGCTAAAGACACGTTGCGCTGCTCTCTTGCGGGCCTGGCTTTTGCGCGAAGCGCAAAAGCGGGTTAGTCCTTGTCCTTTTTTCCGCGAAAGGGGCGCAGGGGGAAGAGCAGAATTTCCTTGCCCAGTCTGGCGCTTTTTTTTACGGCGCCTCCCACGGCCCTGCCCGTCCGTTTGCCGGCTCCGGCAATGCTTTTGCCCACTCCCTGCGCCGTTCGCACCGTGCCTGTGGCAACTTTGCCCGCAGCCGCGCCCACGCTGGAGCCTGTGGCCGCCCCTGCGCGGCAGAGGCCTTTCCCGGCTTCCTGCACCGCCGAGGCTGCTCCGCTGCCCAGTTTGCCCGCTGCCGTACTCACCGCCGAGCCTGTGGCCACGCCCGCCCGGCCGATGCCGCTTACCAGTTCCTTGCCGGCCTGCAGGGTTTTTTCACCCGCGTTGCGCGCCGCGTCCGCGAAATTTGAGGCCAGGCTTGCGGCGATGTTTTCCGCAAGGGAGCGGGACATATCCAGCAGCACCGCGCCCGCTTCCCTGAACACCGCTGCCCGGCCGGGGCGTTTTTCGCCTATGGCTCCGTATGCGTATGCGTTGCGCACGATGATCCCCGCGCGCAGGGCCAGGTAGCAGTTGGCCGTACCGTCAATGACGGCCGAAGTGAAGGTTTGCAGCGCTTTGCCGGCAAAAGGGATACTTGCGGTCATGCCGGCCGGGGCCATGGCGTGAAAGGCCTCGCCAAAGCCGACGCTGATTTCCGTGGCGATGTCCAGTTCTTCAATGGACAGGGCCAGGAAGGTGGAGCTTACAACCGCCCAGTACAGCGAGAGCACTTCACTGGGGTGCGGGCGCTGATTATAGATGCGCGATACGCGCCAGACCAGCCTGCACAGGGAAACGAAAACAATGAGCGCGTCCAGCCGCCCGTTCTGCGACAGGGCTGTGGCAAGGAAGATCCGCCGCGCGCAGAGCCGTATTTCCTCGTCGGCCTTTTCCCGCAGCAGCGCAAGGCTGCGCGCGCGAAAGTCCTCGTCTTCATGCGCCTGCCGGGGATCCCCCCGGGCTTCAAGGCCGGC
>JAJDJN010000154.1 GCA_030267245.1 Desulfovibrio sp. OttesenSCG-928-A18 | reverse complement strand
ACGGCCTCCAGGCTTTGGGCCGCGTGGTAACTGCTGCGCACCAGGGGGGCGGAAAATACGTGGGGAATGCCCGCTTCCCTGCCCCATTGCGCATAGAGCGCGAACTGATCCGGGTGCACGTAACGCCTGACCTCCGGATGCGCGCTGCTCGGTCGCATGTACTGGCCGATGGTGACCATGGCGCAACCCACGGCGCGCAGGTCCAGCAGCAGTTCCCGCACCTGCTCGTCACTCTCGCCAAGCCCGACCATGAAACCGCTTTTGCCCAGAATCCCCCCGCGTTTTTCATCAGCGTTTACACGGCGTAAAAGTTCCAGGCTCCTGGCGTACTCGGCCTGGGGCCGGATGCGCGCGTACAGGGCCGGGTGGGTCTCCACATTATGGTTGAGCACGTCCGGGGCCGCATCCAGCACTGTTTGCAGGGCCGGCAGCGAACCCTGGAAATCCGGAATCAGCACCTCCACCGTACATTGCGGCAGGCGCTGGCGCACCGCCCTTATGCTGCGGGCAAAGTGCCCGGCCCCGCCATCGGCAAGATCGTCACGGGTCACGGAAGTGATCACCACATGCGTCAGCCCCAGTTTTTCAGCGGCGGCGGCAAGGCGTTCCGGCTCGGAAGGGTCCGGCGCGTCCGGGCTGCCGGGCGCGATGTTGCAAAAAGCGCAGTTGCGCGTGCATGTATCGCCCAGGATAAGAAAAGTGGCTGTGCCGCAGGAAAAGCACTCCCCGATATTGGGACATTTCGCGCCCTGACAGACCGTGGACAAGCGCAGACCGCGCAGCAGGGACCGCGTATGGGTGAACAGCCTGCCGTCCGGCAGCGCCTTGCGCAGCCAGGGCGGCAGGCGCAGGGGGCCGGCCTCCGTGGCTCGGTCCGAGGTCCGGTCAGGTCCCGCCGCCTCGCTGTTGGTGCCCGGACCGCCAGTTTCCAGGGGAGCCGATCTCCGGCTTCGGGCCGGGGGCGCAGCATCAAGCTTTGCGTCCCCGGCTTCGGGCTCATGCTCCCGTCCGGTGCGCATTCGCTTTTCGTCGCCCAAGAAAAGCGAAAGGGGCGCGCCCAGATCGGGCGCTTTGGCGGATGCCGCAAAGAGCGCGCAAAATTCTTCTGCCAGAATGGTCTTGACCATGTTGAGGAAAATATCGTCCCGGTCCAGTTCGCGTTGCAGGGAGGTGGCCTCCACGCCGGGCAGGCCGCAAGGTCGGATTTGTGTGAAAAGGGACAGATCGCGGGCAACGTTCAAGGCAAGGCCGTGCATGCTGATCCAGTGCTTGACGGCAATGCCGATGGAGCAGATCTTGCGCCCGCCGACCCACACCCCCGTTCTGCCCGGCATGCGTTCGCTGTGCAGGCCGAAACGGGCCAGGCTGCGGATGACGCACTCTTCAAGGTCGGCAAAGAAATGGCGCAGCCCGCCCCGCCTTTTGTCCACACGCATGACCGGATAGGCCACCAGTTGTCCGGGAAAATGGCAGGTGATGCTGCCGCCACGCGAACTCTGGATAAGCGCGACCCCGCGCGCCGTAAAATACCCGGGCGCAAAAGGCAGCTGTTCCGCGCCCCCGTTTCTGCCAAAGGTGATCAGCGCCGGGTGCTCCAGGAGAAAAAGCGTGCCGGGGCCGCCCGCGCGCACCTCGCTAGCCGCCTCTTCCTGCAGCCGCAGGGCTTCTTCGTAAGAAATCTGTCCGAGATCTCTGATCCGCATGTTCACTCCGGGTTCAAAATACGCCCCGGAACGGCCCTTGTCGAGGGGCGGCCGGACTGTGGACCAACGGGCCATTGCGCGAAGCACCCAGTGGGCTTTGCCCCCTCGCACTCCCCCGGCAGGGGGCGGCGGCGGCCCCCTGCACCCGTGATTGGCCTTGTTGCCGCGCGCGGTGCAGTGAGCTGGCCTGTGCGCTCACAAATGGGGGTCAAGGGGCATCACGCCCCTTGCGGGGGTCCAGGGGGCAGCGCCCCCTGGCCGGGCTTGCAAAGGGCCGGAGGCCTTTTGCAGCCAAAGGCATTTGCTCGTGCAATCTCCAGGCTAAAGTCTTTGCTCCGACCTGCCGAAAAGCTTCATAACACTGTCACGGATGACGGCTATGGAACTCAGGGAGAGAGACATGCTAGATTACTACCGCTTCAAAACGGTGAGTGATCTTTTCATGAAGGGTAAGACAGAAGAAGCGCGTCTTGAGCTGGCAGAGCTGCAGCGCCGCTATGTTGCCCTGTGTGACGAGAACACCACCTTCAAGATGCAGATCCAGGAATATGAGGACATCCTCTATCTGGCCCGCAACCTCATACTTGAAAACGGCTTTTACTGGCTTATCACCGGCAGCGTGAAACAAGGCCCATTCTGCCCTCATTGCTACAACAGTGAAGGGCTGCTGATGCGTCTTATGGGCGCTCCGGAAGAACGCTGCTGCCCCACATGCAGGCAGGACTTTGAACTCCCCGCCGCGCAGCAGCATTCCTCGCCGCTGGCCGCAGCGGCCGACGGCACCGTTGCGCTCGCGGGAACGCCGGTGCTGGAAAGCTTGCGGCGCAAGGCCACGGTTATTCCATTCAGGACATTGTAACAGTGCAAAAGCCGCGCATGCCCGGCAAGGATTCGTCTGCAAATCCCTGCCTTGTCAGCCCGGGTATTGCGCCAGGTCCTGAGGAGGCATTGCCCCTCGGGCTCTCCCGGCAGGGGGCGGCGGCCCCTGCACCCGCGAATATGGATCGACCATATGGGGGTCAAGGGGCATCATGCCCCTTGCGGGGGTCCAGGGGGCAGCGCCCCCTGGCGGGGATTCCAAAGGGGCAGCGCCCCTTTGGCGAAAATTTCAGGGGCGGAGCCCCCTTGGCCGCCGTGAACGACATATGCAGACAAGAGGGGCAATACGCTTGCTCCGCCGGGATTCTCAAGCTCGGACCTTGCGGCGCAGAAACGGGACGCAACAGCGTTCAGTCACCCTGCCCGCGCGCGCCAGGGCAGCGGCTTTTGCCGCTGTCTCGGTCCGATAGCCTGGAAAGACGCGGTACAAAACCGCCGTGCGCCGGGCGAAACCATTTACCTTGAGAGTTCGTCATGTATGCGCCATTACCGGCCGCGCTTCTGCCCAAAGCGGCTTTAATAGTTTCGGCGAGCGAATCCCAGGTGCGTATGGACCTGCATGCCCTGCGCGGCCTTGGGATCAGCTCGTTTTCCCTGGAAAAAAGCCGGGACTCGGCCCTCGCCTGGCTGCGCGGACAAGGAGCCGGACCGGGCGCCAATGCCGTGGATATCCTTATCTGCGGCGAACAACTGACCGACGTGCCTGTCGAGGATTTTCTGCGCGGCCTGGCGCAGGATCCGGCCCTGCGCTTTCAGCCGGTGCTGGTAATGACCAGCACCGGCCAAAGTTCGGAGAAGCTGCGCAAGGCCGGCCTGACGGTCCTTGAGCGCCCATACAGCGCCGCCCAGCTGCAGGGCATGATGCAAACGGCCATGTCCGCAAGCAGGCGGCCTTTGGACGCCGCGCTGCTGGCCGAACTGAGCGAACGCGGCAAGATCGCGGCCAAAGAAAAGAAAATACGCAAACAAAAGCCCGCGCCCGCTCCCCTGACCACATCGGATATCTACAGCGCCGGCCTCGCCTGCCTGAAAAAAGGGGATACAACTAGAGCGGCCAGGGCTTTTATGGCGGTTCTCGAGCGCGACCCCGAGCATGTGGAAGCACAGCTAGGCCTTGCCCGCGTGCACAGCGCCCAGGGCCGGGCCGATCGGCTGCAGGCCTGTCTGCTGCGCGCGGCAGCCGCATGCCTGCGCAGGGGTGAACAGGCCAGGGCGGCGGACATTGCCGCTCTGCTGCCGCTTTCCATGCGCAGCTCCATTTACGCCCATGAGGCGCGCAGTTATTTGGAAGAACACGACTACGATTCCGCTTCGCGCAGCTTTATTGACGCCGGCAGGCAAAATCCCCGCGTCCCCCTGCATCGGGTCATCGCCCGCACCTGTCTTTTGACGGAACGGCCGGAGCAGGCCATGGCCGGCGTGTGCGACGCCCTGCACAAGCGCGGGCACACAAGCCTAGCCGCCAGCCTGCGGCGCAGAATGCTGGAATACGCGGAATATACCCCCGGTCTGGCCCTGCCCGGCTGGCTGGACAAGTTCCCCCGCCTTAAGGAAACCATCGGGGTGGTCTCGGGCGCCGCCATTGCCTGGAAACTGGGCTGAGCGGCCTTGCGGCGCGCGCAGGACCTACCGGCTGCCTAACCCGCTGCCGGGCGGCCACATACAGGGGGGAAGCGCCCGCGCGCCGCTGCCAGTTGTCCGGGGTCCGGTCTGAATGTTTCGGGCCAGTCCGGCTCAAGCACAAAGGAGTATTCCTGCGCCGCTTCTCCCGTATCTCCAGGCTCCTCCCAGGCAAAGCGCAGTGAAAAGGCGTGCAGCAGCATGGGGAAAAAACGCGGGCCGCCATAGCGTCCGTCGCCGATAACAGGAAAACCCCTGGACGAAAGCTGCACCCGTATCTGATGTTTGCGGCCCGTAACAAGGCGGATCAGCAGGAGCGAAGCCTCCGGCGCGGCAAGACGCTGCACTGGCAGAAGCACGCATACAGCGCCGGAGCCGGGCGCCAGATCTGCAAAAGGGCGCGTCCGCGCCTGTTCCGGCAGGGCGCATATGGCATCACGTCCCTTTGTATGCGTCTGTACGAGGGAATCTTCCAGCACAAAGGCGTCGTCATGGGGCCAGTCACCTCTGACCCAGGCCAGATAGTCTTTGGCGATCAGCCCCTGGCGGAACAGGGCATGCAGGCGCTGCTGGGCCTTGTGGCTGCGCCCGGCCAGCACCAGCCCCGAGGTATGGCGATCCAGGCGGTGCGCCGGCGCTGGAACATAGGCGTTGCGGGCGTAGGCGCGTGCAAGCATGCCGGCAAGGCTGTCCCTTTGCCCGCTGCCGTCCTGGCAGGCCAGGCCCGGGTCCTTGCGCAGCACCAGAAAGTCCCTGGTCTCGGCGTGGAGGTAAAAGGGCCTTTCGCCGTCCTGCTCCGCCTCCTCTAAGGGCCAGTCGGGGCAGTCTTTGCCGTCGGACAGGGCAAAAGGCGGAACACGCACGAAATCCCCCTCGGCAAGATGGGTAAAAGCCCTGGTACGCCCGCTGTTCAGCCGCACCTGTCCGCTACGGATCCACTTGTGCAGGGCAGCCACGGGCACTGCGCGGCCCAGCTTGCGCTCCAGAAAGCGCAGCAGCTTCATGCCGGCCTCTTCAGGAGAGACGCTGTATCCGGTCTTGCCACGCTCCATATGCTGTGTGCGCCGTGCCTTCGGCGG
>JAJDJN010000153.1 GCA_030267245.1 Desulfovibrio sp. OttesenSCG-928-A18 | reverse complement strand
GCAAAAAGGCCGAGGCCACGGTGCACATGATGAAATACCTGATGGCCGCATGATGCGCCTCACGGGTATTTTCATAGGCCACAAGCACATAGGAGCTCAGGGTCATGAGTTCCCAGAATACAAAAAGGCTGCCGAGGCTTGTGGACGTGCTCACCCCGGCCAGGGAGCCGAAAAGCAGGAGCAGGAAGAAAAAATAGGAGTTCTGCGCATGGGCCGGACCGTCAGCCGGTTTGTGTATGTAAGAGCAGGAATAGAGGGTGACCAGCAGCCCCATGCCCGTAATCAGGATGGTGAACAGCCGCCCCAGGGGGTCCGCCACCGGATCGCCCAGGGCAAAAATCAGGGCCAGCCCCATGAGGCACAGCGCCACAATATTGGCGCTGGAGCGGCTTACGCGCCCGACGATCCAGACGACAAAGGCGCCGCAGAAGGGCAACATGGCTGCCGGGTGCCACTCCACGCCAAGGGGGGGCAGCGCCCCCGCGCCTTCACCCGCCAGAGCGGCGGCCAGGCGCATGAACTCGTGCCCGAAAATGCCGAGCAGGGCCACAAGGGCCGCCAGGGCGAACAAGGGGTACTGCGCCGGCGCGCCAAGGGGCTCCTTTTCTTCGGCGAATTCGCCCCGGGCCAGCCATAGGGCGTGCACCGCCTGCACGGTCCTTACGGCCATAAGGGCGTTGCACAGAACCATGAGCGCGGGAACGACGAACAGACCGCCGGCCAGGGCGGCGTGCAGCACAAGGGGCCTGGCTTCAGGCGTTTGAAAGGGGCTGATGCCCAGGGCCGCGAACATGGCAAAGGCAAAAAGCGTGGCCGTGACCGGCCGCGCCCTGCCCGCTCCGCGCAGCCCCGCCCTGCCGTCCGTGCCCGCAAAGGCCGTGAGCCGCGCCAGACAGAGCCAGGCCAGCAGCCTGGCGGCGCCGACATAAGCGAAGGTCAGTAAAGCGCCCGCACCGCCGTCCGCTCCGCCCGAGGCGAATCCGAGAAAGATCCAGGCGATGTCGGCCACGCACATCCGGCGCAGAATGGAACTGAGGCTGTCGCGCACGCGCAGCAGCTTGGCGATGGAAAAGAGCAGGATGAGACAGGCAGCAACAAGCAGGAGATTCGAAGCGACGGGATGAGCGAGAGAAGGCAGGGAAATCGCCGGCATAGTGTCAATCCTGGTAAAGGGTGGCGCGGCGGGCGCGGTTCTATGTAAGCGTAGACATCAGCATATGTTAGCTTAACATGGATTACAAGTCTTGAATACACTCTTTCCCGACAGGCGCAAAAGTTTCGTAGCGTACAGGCAGTGATCGGGACGGGCGATAAAGAATTTCACCGGCCAGCCGATATGTGACATGAGAACGCTCTGCTGTGGCACCAAGTTTGCTAGCATGTGAGGGCAAGGAGTACCGGCATCGGGCCGGGCAAATCTTTCCCAGTGGAGTCCGATTATGGTTGAATATGCATCAGGTAGCATCCGCTTTGACGGGCTGGGCAGTGACACGAACTTTTCGGAGATGATCACCAAACTCAGTCAGATTGAAATGCGGCAGGCAAATCAGCTTATCCGCTGGAGAAACGACTGGCAGATCAGGCTCGACGCCTTCAAGGAACTGCGCGGAGAGCTCATGAACCTGCAGACCGCCATCACCGGTCTGAACACCATGACCAAGTTCATGGAAAAGCCCGCCACCAGTTCCAAGGACACGGTGGCCGTGGCCACGGCCGAAGCGGACTGCAGCAACCAGACCTACAATGTTGAAGTGGACGAGCTTGCCTATACCTATATCTGGAGCAAAGAAACAGGGCTGCACAACAAAACCGATACCATCTGCAACGGGCCCGATGCCGGGACATTCAGCTATTCGTACAAAGGCAAAACCCGGACCATTTCCGTTCCGGTGGGCACCACGGTCGATGGCCTGAAAACCCTGATCAACAAGGATTCCAAAAACCTGGGAGTGCGGGCCCAACTCTTGCAGCGGCCGGACGGCATTTCCTTTCAATTGCAGGGCAAAGACACCGGCAAGGGCAGCACCCTGGTCATCAGGGACACCACGGGTCTTGAGGGAATCAGCGTCACGCTCGGCGATTACAAGTACGCCGACGATGCGGAAAACCGCATGGAACTGCTCAACGGTTTTGATGCCGACACGGACGAACTGCTCTCAAGCTCGGCCACGCAAAATGAAAGCTTCATCTACCTGGTGGATGATCAGCGCTATACCGTAAGCATCACCCCGGGCATGACCATCGGGGAACTGCGGGACAAAATCAACGAAACCCATCCCGGGCTGGCCCGGCTGGAAAGCAAGCTGCAGCCCAAGGCCGCCCCCTCGGACCCCGATGTCTACAAGCTCAACTTCATCCTTGAAAAAGCCGATACAACATACGCCTTTACCAATAATGCGGAACTGGACACGCTTTTGACTGAGGAGTTCAACAGCGACGGAGATTTCGTGAACCCGACCGGGGCCGCTTCGGACAAAGTCTTCAGCGTCACGGTCACCCCCTCGGACGGTTCGACGCCCTATACCAAAAGCGTCACGGCCACCCCCGGCACCACCCTGCGCGCCGTCGCCAACGGCCTGCAGCAGCAACTCGGCGACACGGCCGAGGTTAAGATAGTCAAGGTGTCAAGCCAGCCGGACAAGTTTCAGTTGCAGATAACGGATAAACCCAAGGTGCACCGCGTGCACGTGGAAAACGGCAGTTGCGATCGCCTGTCCTATGAGATGCCCACGGACCCGACCTGGAACATCCGCCCGGGTCAGGACGCGCGCCTGCGCGTGGACGGCTATCCCGCCGATCCGGAATGGCTGTATATGCCCAGCAACAACATAAAATCGGGCGAAATTGTCGACGGTCTGAACCTGAACCTGCGCGGCAAGGGCGAAACCGCCATCACGGTCAGCACCGATACGGCGAAAATCAAGGAAAACATCCAGACATTCGTCGACGCCTACAATTCATTTGTCACGGTCCTGAAAAAACTCACGGACTATGATGAAGACAAGGAAGTGCTGGACCCGGAATACGCCGAATCACAGTTTGAAATGCAAAAAGGCGCCGTGCTCACGGGCAACTACGGAGTGCAGACGGTGGCCAGCAAGCTCAAGCAGGCCATGAGCGGCAGAGCGCCCGGCTTTTCACCCGTGCTCTATGACAGCACCGGCGGCTATATTTCCGGCGACATATTTTCCACCCTGTCGCAGATCGGCATCACCCACTGCGTGGACCAGGGCAACAGCGACTACGGCAAGCTGCTGATCAACCAGGTCCCGGGCTACAAGGGCTCAAAAGCGCTGGACGAATGCCTGAAGGAAGATCCGGAAGCCGTGGCCCGACTGTTTGCGGCCAAGGATTTCGGCGTTTCCAATTCCTCATACTTTTCTTACAATTCGCACATTTCCTCGGTGACCAAGGCGGGAACCTATCAGGTATCCTACAGCGTGGACAGCTCGGGCAAGGTCGTCAATGCGACCATCAACGGCAAGGAAGCCAAGTATGACGAGCAAAGCCGCCAACTTGGCCTGTACCTCAAAGACGACCCGGCCAACGGTATCGTGGTGGACGTATCGGCCCTGCAACCCGGGCAGACATACACCGGCGAAGTGAGCATCCAGAACGGCAAGGTCAACGAAGTGCTGTCCATGCTCGAAGGCTCCGAAGGGATGCTCGGGACCAACGGCACCCTGCGCACCCTGGAAAAAAACTACCAGGAGATTATCGAGGGTATTGAAGCAAAGATCAAAAAAGAGGACGAGCGCCTGATCAAGTGGAAGCGCACCATGACCATGAAGTTCTCCCGCCTCGAGACCGTACTCGGCAACTATAACAACCTGAGCGAGGCGGTAAAGTCCCAGGTGTCCCAGTTGAACACCAATTCCAACAAATAGCGGATGCGTCCGCACAACACGTCCATTCCGGCAACGGAGATAGAATCATATGCAACTGGCTTCACAACGCTACAAGCAGACGCAGGTAACAACCACCTCCCAGGGTGACCTGCTGATCATGCTGTACGACGCGGCCCTCAAATTCCTGAACCAGGCAAAAGAAGGGCTGGCGGCGAACAATATGGCGGCCAAAGGCATAGCCATATCGAAAGCCCTTGATATCATAAACGAACTAGATTGCACCCTGAACAAGGAAAAGGGCGGAACCCTGGCGGAGAACCTGCACGGGCTCTATACTTTCTGCACCGGGCATCTCGTAAAGGCCAACATACAAAAAAGCGCCACAATGATTGATGATGTGCTGAAAGTTATCACCGGCATCCGAAGCGCTTACGCTGAAATAGCCCCGAGCCCGGAAGCGCGGGAGGCTGCTGCGGAAGCGGCGGCAAACCTGCATATGGCCGGGTCCATGCCCCCAAGAGCGCACGCGGGGCAGATATCCGGCGGCGCCCAGGCGCCCGCGCCGGGCGCTGGCGTGCGCATGCGCAATATGTACGCCAGGGCAGCGGAAGCCGCGCAAGGAGAAAGCACAGCCCGGGAGCCCGGCAACAGCGCCCTTGACGGCAAAGCTCCGCTCCCTGAGGCTGCTTTGGGACGGGGCACGGACGCCGCACCGGCTGACCAGGCCGCGCAGGCGCCTGTTGCCCCCGGTCCGGCCCCGGCCCGGCCGGCTGAAAACAGCCCCGGGGCCGCTTCGCCAGAAAAGGCCGCCGCAGCCCCGCCCGTGCCGCCAACAGGCATGGGAGCGGGTTTTGCCAATGCCAGAGGGGCGCAGCTTTACCGCAAGTTCGCGGGATAAAACGAAACGGATTTCGAGTTGGAGCATTTCAGGGCAGGCATTTGAGGACAAATCCCTGCAGAGCGAATACAATTTTCAAAGTGAACTTGCCCTAAAGACACGCTACGCTGCTCACTTGCAGGCCGCCCGCCTGACGCGACAGTTGGCGAACGGGCCGTATAAACGGCTTGATTTACGTAGACCGCCATTATACATTCACGGGGTTGCCCAAGGCCGTGCACGGCCAGGGCAACCCTTCTTATTTCGAGTTTTTACGGGAAACGGTTTCCCGTTGCTGGAGCCTCATGATCATTCGTTGTCCCCAGTGCGAGCATGCACGCAGCATCCCGGAAAGCAGAGTGCCGCCCAGGGCTGAAGTGGCTACCTGCCCCAAATGCGGGCAGCGCTTCCGCTTTCGCACCCTGCCCACCGGCCTTGAAGAAGAGGCCGGCGGCAACAAGGACACCGGGGCCCAGGAGCGCGGCAAGAACCCCCTGCCCGAAAACGCCATCCCCGAGGGCATGCGGGTGCAGCATCCGCAAAGTGCTGTTGCCGACGCGGCAAGCCAGAACG
>JAJDJN010000152.1 GCA_030267245.1 Desulfovibrio sp. OttesenSCG-928-A18 | reverse complement strand
GCGTTTGCCGTCCGGGGTCCAGTGGACACGGATCTGACCGGAAGTCGAGGTGCTGAGCAGGGGAACCCCCAACTCGCGCAGGGCTTCACGCACCCTGCGCACCGGGAATCCCCAGCGGTTGCCGTAGCCGCAGGATGCCAGGGCAAGACCGGGCGCGACCTTTCTGTACAGTTCGGGAAAAAAGCCCGAGGCTGCGCCATGATGCGGCAAAACCAGCACTTCGGCCCCTAGCTCCCCGGTGCCGCGAAGCAGTCCGCGCAGACCGGCCCTTTCCAGATCTCCGCACACAAGGGCCAGGGAGCGATCCTGCCAGACAAGGCGCAGCACCAGCGAGCGATTGTTCCGGCTTTCGGGGGCAAAAAGGGTGCCCTTTGAGTTCCGCGTGAACGCCGGCCAGCGGCGGAGGCTTTTGCCCTGCCCGGTCGCCGCCTCTGTAGCGGGCGGCCAGAGTACCTCCAGGCGCAGCCCGGGTGCGAGGCCGAGGCTATCGCCCGCCCGCAGTGGAGTCTCCCGCAGCCCCGCGCGGGCAAGGGCGCGGTCCAGGCGGGCCGCAAGGCCGGGCGGAGGGCTGTCGCCGTTGCCGTGATATGCGCCCACAGCGCATTTTTCCAGAATGTACACCAGCCCTTCCAGGTGATCCGTATCCGGATGACTGTTCAGGACCGCCCGCAGCCGGGGCAGGGCCTGGGCTGTAAGAACCGGGGCCACAACGCTTCTGCCCGGGTCAAAGAAGGGGGAACCAAAGCCGCCGCCATCAATAAGCACGCGGCCGCTGTCATTTTTCGGCCCCAGGCTGTTCCAGCTCACAAGCAGCGACTGCCCCTGGCCCACGTCCAGAAGCTGCAGACTGACCCGGCTTTGACTTTGTTCCAGCGCAATGAGCAGGGGCGGCAGCGCCATCATCAGGCAGGCGCAGAAAAATAGCGGGCCAAGGCCTTTTCCCATTGAAACAAAGGTCCCGGCCGCGCTGGCCCCGAGCTTTGGGGCGGCACGGCCGCGCCGGAGCAACTGCCCGGACCGGCGCAGGCTCCGTTGCCGCAGGAACAGGGCCAGCCGCTGAACAATGCCTGGCAGGCAGAGCCAGAACAGCCAGTAGCCCGCCGTGCTAAGCCAATGCGGACGCGGCAGGAGCGGCGCAAGGAGCAGATCACGCTCGGCAAGGGTGTTCAGCAACCGCAGCAGAAGATCGCATGGAAGGGCGGCCGTTTTCAGAAGCAATTGTGCCGGCAGTTGCAGCCCGACAGCCCCGGCAAACAGCCCTGCAAAGGCCAGGGGCATGACCAGGAGCCCTAGCAGGGGCAGCCAGAGAATATTCAAGGGAAAAAGAATGCCGGCTGTGCCGAAACTGTTCACGCACAGGGGCAGCAGGGCGATCTGGATGCACAGGGATATGAGCCCGAGGCTGATGGCGGCGCGCAACAGCCGCTTGAGCCTGGATCCGGGCAGGGCCTGGGGCATGACCAGAGAAGGGTCGGCCCCGGCCGGCAGGACATAGCGGGGGCCCTTTTCAGGAAGCAGCCGGTACACCCAGGCCTGAATGGACGGCAGACAAAGGCCTATGACCGCGACAGAAAGCACGGAAAGCTGAAAGCCAAGTTCGAACAGGTGCTGTGGCCGCAACAGAAGCAGAAAGGCCACAGCCGCGCAAAGACCGCTCAGCACCACTTTGGAGCGCCGCAAAAATACCAGCAAAGCCCAGAAGAAAATCATGCAGGCCGCCCGCTGCAGCGAGGGCGGCGCCTGCCCGAGCCAGAGATAGGCAAGACAGAGCGGCAAGGCGATGAGCATGCTCAGGTGCAGGCGGGTGGTCTTTTCCCACAGCCGGGGCAGGCACCAGCCCGTGATCCCGGCCAGAGCCCAGGCCAGCAGCAGGACAAAACCCATATGCATGCCGGACAGGGCCAGACTGTGGGCCAGAGTGGCGTCGGCAAAGAGAGCCATTTGTTCCGGATCGAGCAGGGATCTGTCGCCAAAAACCAGGGCCGGGAGAATTAGCCCGCCCCCGGTCAGGCCGGGGTCAGGGGCACTGCCGGGGCCAGGGCCGGGGTCGCGGGCGCTTATGGCGTCTGGGCCATTGCCGCTTGCGGGGGCATAGCCCAGGTTATGCATGAAGCCCACGGCAAGACTGTGCCGCGCCTCTGCCAGGGCCGCGCGCGCCCGGATCAGGGCCCCGGGGGCAGGTGTTTCATCGACATAGGTCCAGGGGGGCGTTGTTCCCGGTTCGGTAGCGCCGGATAAGGGCTCGGCTGCGGGACTGGCTCCAGAACCGGCCTTAGAACCGGCGGCAGCAATGCTTGCGGGATCGCTTGCGGTACCGCCTGGCAGCCTGGGGGCGGAGCCGGTCTGCCCGGGCGAACTGCCTCGGAACCAGACCTTTTGACCATGCCAGTGGCGTTCGATATCCCAGGTCTCGGGGTTGAGCAGGCCGCGTACCGGCGAGAGGCGCAGCGAAAGCCGTACGCTCCGCCCCGGCAGGGGCGCATTTTCATGGCGGCGCAGAGTCCACACAATGCCGCCCTGGTATGCCGGGCCGGCTGCCTCCGGAGCGGCGGGACGCGCATGACGCAGAACAAGCCGCGTGCGGCCTCCGGCAAGGGCGGCAGCGCTCTCCACTCTGGCGACAATGTCTATCGGTCCCTGGGGGCGCAGTTCGCCTTTTGCGTCTGGCGCAAGCTGCGAGGCCTGCCTGAGCCAGTCCGGCACAGGCGCCTGGTCAAAAGCGCGCAGTTGGGCGTAGCCAAAACCGCAGAAAAAGAACAGGGCGAGGAGGACGCAGTGACCGAGGCGCTGCCGGGCGCTTTTTCCGCGCGGCAGGTTGCCCAGAAGCAGAAAAAAGAGCAGGAGGAGCCCGGGGCCCCAATGGCGGGTGCACAGGATGCCGGCCACGGCGGCGAGCACGCAGCACTCCGAAAAAAGCAGCAGGGTGGAGAAGTTTCTGGGGGAGGGGGAATTGTCAGGAGTCATCATACCCTCCGGATTCTCCGGGGCCGGCCTCAAGGCCCGCCCCCCTTGCCGTGGAAAATACCGGAGGGCCGCTCAAGCGCTGCTCGTCCGGCGCGGGCACCTCGGCTTTTGCGGCGGTGCGGCCGCCGACAAGAGCCTGTGACAGGCCGCCGCCATCCGGGGGCGGCGGCCCTGGCGGCGCCAATGCATGGCGCCTGTGCTGCGAGCTTGCGCGTACGCAACGGCTCCGCGTATCAGCGGACCACCGCGTTGAGCTTCTGGATGGAGCTGTTGATCTTTTCCGCCTCGGCGCGGTAAGTGTTGAAGAGCTCCATGATTTTCTGTTCATGCTCCGGGGCTTCAATCTGCACCATATTGCCCTTGTAGACGGCGGAACCGGGGTTGGCCAGGATATAGTCGTTCAGGTCCCGGGCGGCATCCAGGGCTTGGAGGCACTGATCGAACAGCTCCATTACCGCATTCAGCGGATTGCCGATAAGCTGTTCAAAGGCCTGCCCGTATACGGCTGCAAGTTCTTCGGGCTGCTTGAACTCCGTCCTTTTTTTCTGCAACTCGGCCAGTTTTGCGGCCAGCGTGTCGCGTCCGTCTTTTATCATGCTGTAAGCGTCAGCAAGAATTTGTTTTTTTTCCGGGGCCTGGCTTTCTTGCATCATGACACTCATAAACTTCGGGAACTCGGAGAATTTGGCCTCCAGCGCCCTGTCATTATGCAAGCTGCCGAGCGATTCATACTGGGCCGTGTAGTCGGCGCCCATGCTCTTTTTCTGCTCCTCGGTCAGGGCAACGAAAGCCATGCCCGACTTGGAGAGCAGATTGTTCTTGATGGCGGCTATCAGGACCGCGCGCTCCTCTGGTTCCTTGTCGGCGCAAGCGCACAGCAGCCCGGGGGCGGCAAGCAGCAGTACAAGCAGGACCCTGACCAGATGTGGTATGCAAGGGGCGTTGTTGATGTTCACAATCTTCCTCAGCTATTAAAGGTAAAGGGGATGAAAAAGCGCCCTCTGCCGACGGCGCCGGCTTGCCGCAAGCAGTGCGTCTCCATGCCGTCGCTTACAGAAGCCTTGCGCCTGCAATCAGCCCAGCCCCCAGCGTCGCAACGGCTCTATGCGCCGGGTTATGGACCGCATGCGCAAGGCCAGCAGCAATATGCAATAGCAGGACAGGGAGGCGATGACCGCGCCCACCAGGATATCCGCAGGATGATGCATGCCCCTGAACAAACGGGAAAAACCCATGGCCGCCGGAAAAAGACCCCAGAGCAGCGTTATAAAAATACTCTTGGCCCGCTGGGCAAAGGGGCCGGCGGCAGCGCCAATCTCGGCCGTATGTCCGGACGGCAGTGAATGGTAGGAACTGTTGTCAGTAAAAAAGCGCCAGTCCGCTTCCATGGTGTAGGGACGCGGCCGTCCGGCGGTATGTTTCATAAGCATGACGGCAATGAGGGTAACCGTGCACTGCACCAGGATATAGGCCAGCACCAGCCGGACCCCGTCGCCATTGCGCCGGAGAATGGACAGTAACAAGAGCAGGGCATAGACGCAGTAAAAGGCCGCGTTGCCGTAAGTGGAAAAAAACTTGATTCCTCCGGCCAGGGCGGGATATTCCAGGCGCAGCTTTGAAAACATGGGAGCAATGCTGCCGCCGTGCGTCAGCTTGAGAATGCCCACCATAAGAAAGAGCGGCAGCAGAAACACGGCCTGCCGCAACAGAAACGGCGCCAGAGGAACAGATTGCCGCGCGTTCATGAAAGGGAATCGACCTCCTTGCCGTGCGTTCGGGCCCGGCCGCCCGCAGGCGGCAAAGCGCAGAGTTGTCAAGGATTTGTCCTCAAATCCCTGTCACCAAAGAGTCGTAGGCAAGCTTTGCTTGCCGTTAAACGACTGTTTGAAGCGTTAATTGCTCCAGCTGATACCGCGCGGCCGCAAAACAGCCTTGGGCAATTTTGCATATTTCGCGGCCCATTGCAAGGAGCGGCAAAGGTCCGGCTGGTCGGCAGAGTAAAATACCTCCGGCGGCCAAAGGGGCTTGAGTCCCTTGGAATCCCCGCCAAAGGAGCTTAAGCCTCTTTGGAATCCCCGCAAGGGGCATGATGCCCCTTGACCCCCATATGTTCTATCCTGTGCGCTGATGCAGTGAGGCGCCGTCCTCTGCTGTGGGAGATCCGAGGCAAGAAGATCATTAATCAGTGCCTGATTAAAATGTAATCGGCATGGGTGCTTGACAAAAGCGCCTGTTCCATGTACTCGGCGTATACGGAGTCACGAAATGCATCAGCACAACGCCCAGTACTACTACTATTATTACCCGGTACCAGAGAGGACCCGGGTCTTCGCGTCGTGCCTGCCGTGATCTGAACTAGAAT
>JAJDJN010000151.1 GCA_030267245.1 Desulfovibrio sp. OttesenSCG-928-A18 | reverse complement strand
GCAAAGCTCATTTTTCCCCAATGGCCGCGTCGCAAGAAAAAAATTGACCTCACCGTATGTTCAATACGCTTTCGCCCAATGTTTTCCTTGCTCCTTGCCCTTGGAAAAAACTGAGCTTTTCGCGGACGGCGTCTTTTGTCCGACAGGCTCCTAGTCTCCAATAAAGCGCCTGGCTGTAACGAATTCTCCGACGAAGTGTACGGATTTGCCTTTATAGGTGCAGGTGTTGTCACTAAGTCGTGTTTTCAGGATCGGGTAGGACGGGTTGGGCGCGTGCACGTAGGTGTCGCTGCCGATGTATATGCCTACATGATCGACCGGGCCGGATGCCCTTGGGCCGAAAAAGACCAGATCGCCGGGAAGGACATCCTTTTTGGCCACGGCTTTGCCGGCTTTGGCCTGTTCCCTGGAGGTTCGCGGGATGGTGATGCCGTGTTCCTTGTACACGTAATACACAAAGCCGCTGCAGTCGAAGCCGGCAGGGGTGGTGCCGCCCCACTTGTATTTGACGCCGAGGTACTTTTGCGCGGCAAGGGCCAGTTTCTCGCCGTCCGTTTTCTTGCCATCCTTTTGGGGCTGTTGCGCTTCCTTTGTTTTTTCGGGGCGGGCTTTGCTTTGTGCAGGGGCCCTTTGCGCTGGCGGAGCCTCTTTTGGCGGCAGGGTTTTGTCTTTGCTTTCGCTGCCATTTTGCCCTGTGGCGTTTTCTAAAGCCAAAATCATTGCCAGCATCGCCGGTTCCACCACATTGTCGTCTTCCGCTTTCGGGCCGCTGGCAAGGCTTTCGATTTTGATCCAGCCCACGCTTTTTGCACCGCCGCTGTCGGCGTACTCCATTTTCACCCAGTCACCATAGAGCTCAAGGAGTTTCAGCAGGGTTCCCGGCTTGGGCGTTACAAGTATCGGAGCACTGTCCTGCGGCGTTGTGCGCAGGGCGAAGTCCCCGCCGGGGCCAATGCGCGCGCCGAGCACCTTGCGATGCATCCAGCCGTAGGTGCCGTCGCCGAGGCGTAACTGGAACCAGTCCTTTTCCTGCGCCAGGACCGTGACCCGGCGCATGGAGCGGGCGGCTTCGCCCTGGTCTTCATGGGGAATGACTTTTGTTATTGTGCCGCCCGGTTTTTCCCTTACGTTGCTTCCCTTTGGGTCCGGATCAATGACCAGTATGGCGATGCCCCGCGTTTCGGCCGCAAGGCCCGGGCCGGGGCCGAAGGGACCACGACCTCCCCCGCAGACAAGCAGCAGCATGGCCGCAATAAAGATCGGCAAGGCGGAATGCACAAGAGAGAAGGACGGGACCGGGCGGGTGCGCATATAAACTTCTCCTGTCACAAGGGGCTGTTTCTAAGATTAATTCCTGCTGTAAAGCCGCCTTTTTCCTCCGGGCCGCGTTGCGCCGAAAAAATCGACCTCGCCGTATGTCCAACGCCTTCGCCCAAGTTTTCCGGTGCTGGAGCCTTCATTGTGACATATCCGGCGCCTTTCGGGTGAAGCTGATTGACATTGGTTCAGGGTAGATACAATATCTGTGCATGCCCGGTAATGTCAATAAACAGAGGATGAAAGCAGCTCATGCAGGTATTTGAGTATGGCGCTCGTGAAACAGGCCACCTCAAGCGCAAGGACAAGATTCTGGCGGCGGCCATGGACGAGATCGGCCACATCCATCGGGAAGTGACGCCGGACCTGTACGCCGCCCTTGTGCGACAGATTGTCGCTCAGCAAATTTCCACAAAGGGCACCGTCACCATCTGGAACCGCATGATTTGCGCCTTCGGGGCCATCAG
The DNA here is from genome assembly GCA_030267245.1 of Desulfovibrio sp. OttesenSCG-928-A18. Classification (GTDB taxonomy): domain Bacteria; phylum Desulfobacterota; class Desulfovibrionia; order Desulfovibrionales; family Desulfovibrionaceae; genus Frigididesulfovibrio. Next base: position 3,565 of record JAJDJN010000151.1, on the reverse strand, counting down.
TCAGGAAAATATGGACAAGGCCCCGGTGTCTGCCATCCAGCAATGCGGCATGTCCATGCGCAAGGCGTCATATATCAAGGATTTTACACGAATCGTGCTGGACGGCGAACTGGATCTGCAGGCGCTGCACGCCATGCCGGACGAGGAGCTTTGCACCCGCCTGGTGCAAATAAAAGGGATCGGCGTCTGGACGGCGGAAATGCTGATGACTTTCTCGATGCAGCGTCCGAACGTCATGAGCTGGGATGATATGGCCATTCATCGCGGGTTGCGCATGCTTTACCGGCACAGGAAGATTACAAAAGCGCTGTTTGCTAAATACAAAAGGCGGTATTCGCCGTATGCTTCTGTCGCCTGCCTGTATTTGTGGGAAATAGCCGGAGGCGGATGCAAGGGGCTGGTGGACCCGGCGCCCATGAGCGAGGCGCGGAAAAGGGCCAAAGCCGGAAAACGCGGAAAAGAAGCCGCCATCAGAGCGGAAGATATATGATCATCAGCGCCAGCCGCAGGACGGACATCCCCGCATTTTATTCGGACTGGCTGTTGCGTCGGCTGGAGGAGGGGCACGTTTTTGTGCCCAATCCCTGGAATCCGCAACAGGCCGGAACCGTGCGCCTTACGCCTGAAAATGTTGATTGCATCATGTTCTGGACCAAAAACCCGGAACCCATGCTGGATAAGCTGGCAAGACTTGATGCGCTTGGGTACCGGTATTATTTTTCCTTCACCCTTACTTCCTACGGCTGCGACATTGAAAAAGCGCTGCCGCCGAAAGCCCGGCTTGTTGAAAGCTTCAGGCGTCTGGCCGAGCGCCTGGGCCCGGCCCGTGTGGACTGGCGCTTTGACCCGATCATGGTTCAGGGCGACTATTCTATACAGTGGCACCTGGAGCGTTTTGACGAGCTGTGCGCATCGCTGTCTGGCTATACCGAACGCTGCATCGTTAACTTTATCAAATCATACCGGCATATTGCTTCACGAATAACGCTCATGAGCGACGAAGCGATCCGGGAAACGGCCCTGGGGCTGGCCCAGGTGGCGGCGGCCCACGCCATCCCCCTTTATAGCTGCACGGAACAACGGGATTTGCGCGAACAGGGCATAGGCTTCAGCGCCTGCATTGACCGCGAAAAAATCGAATCGCTCACCGGCTGGCCCATTGCCGCCAGAAAAGATCCTGGCCAGCCTGCCATCTGCAAGTGCCTGGAGAGTGTGGATATCGGCATGTACGGCACTTGCCCGCACGCTTGCACCTATTGCTACGCCACAATGAGTGACGGAGCCGTGCGCCGCAGAATGAATGCCCACGACCCCGCCTCGCCCATGCTGACGGGCTGGCCCACGGGTACGGAACGAGTAACTGACAGAACCCGGCCGTCCTTGCGCGACCCGCAGCTGCGTCTGCCCTCATCCCGCCCGTGACCACTTTCCTATCCAATCTGTGAAAACAAGGGCTTTCAGCGCCCGGGCAATATGCGGGATGGGCGAACTGCCGGGGAAGGGGGTTGGCCTCGAGGGCTCCTTCAACTGGGCCCGGCCACATGTCGAGGTCGACATGTCCTTGTCGGGCCAAGGTGTTGCAGGTATATTGGACAAGCTGTGGCTGCAGGGTTATCTTCCCCGCAGATTGCGCATGGACGATGGCCCTCAGTTTACTGGAAAAGTCTGGATAGCTGAGCGCAGGAACATGGGGTGCAACTGGAGTTTATCGCAAGCCGATGAATAACGGACATATCACGGACATATCGAAAACTTGGAGCATTTCACACTTGAGCCCTGTGCAGCCCCTGGCAGCTTTCGGGATGAGCGCCTGAACCAAGAGTATTCATTTCTGTGCTTCCCTAAAAATACTTTTTAAGGACCTTTAGGTTTATCATGCTCTCGAGATCGTTATTCAATCGTATAAATTTTTTGCGGAAGAGAAAAGTGTCAATACAATCCATAATACTTCATGCCGGGATTTTCAAAACAGGCAGCACCAGTCTACAAGTTTTCTTATCTGAGAACAGGCAAAGATTAAAGAGAAAAGGATTTTTGTATCCAGGCCCTTCAAGCACCCATGTTGATATTTTATTTAACTATATCGCCTTTGATAGAATAAAAAAAACAACAAATATTGATAAATCCAGATTGGATGCAATTGTTGCGGATTTTCTCAAGGAGGCCAAAGAGTCAAACTGCCACACCTTGATTCTGTCTTCTGAGATGCTGGGCAAATTGCAGATTAACGAAGCGGAACTGCTCAAAGAATTTCTCAAAAATGTATTTGGGGATATACCAATTAAAGTTATTGCATACGTACGCAATCCCGTCGATCTAATAAAAAGTCTTTACAATCAAGACCAGATCTCCACAAGAATTGTTGCAGTTGATCTTGATAAAGGCACCATTAACGGTGGCTATTCATTATATAAACTATTTTTGTTCAATATCAATACTGTGTTTCATGAGGATTTTTCAATACATAAATTTGAGGAAGCACTAAAAGACAATAATGGACTTGGGGGGCATTTTTTAAAGTCCTTAGGAGCATATTCTTCCAATTTGCGCTTGAGAGGCATCAAAATAAGAAATCAGTCCGGCTCACAAGAAGCCATAGACTTTATAAGATATATTGACGAAAATCTGCCTCTTTGTACAACTATGCAAGGCAAAATACGCAATAATGAGGGACGCTCACTTGATGACCGATTTATCTTCCGCCACATCAGGGGGAAAAAGTTTACCATAGCTGCGGGCATCATGAAAAAGTTTTTGTACAATATAAAAGATGATCTCAAATGGCTTGAAGATACTTTTGGTGTCAAATACAGTGAACTGAAATTTGACGATGATAACATAGCTGCGGATACATACTCAGGGACAACACTTGACGATTTTGCAACGATTTTTCCACTGTTGACCCCACAGGCGCAAGAACTTTTTTTTAAATTCTTCACCCAAAAGCATCTTGAAACAAAAGATCATAAATTCGCGGCAATGTACATGGAGTGTTCCTTTTCCTATAAAATTTATATGAAAAATCAAAGTCTTCTTGCTGAGGTGGCTGAGTTGAAAAAGCAATTGGCACAACTATCGCAAAAATAGCTTTATTCAGCTCTTCCCTAATGTAACCGATCAAATAGCAATGAAAACAAAGGATCCGCCTATGTCTGGAAAAAAGAAATGCCTTATATTCGCCAATTGCCAGGGGCCGCACATTGGCGCGTTATTGTCGTCAACCAAGTTTAATGACTTTTTTGAAATAATTCCGACTGTTGGTGTGCAATGCAAAAATCCTAAAAATCTTGACGAAGAAACACTACGAAGCCTGGATCTACTTATTCATCAGCCTATATCTGATGTATTTGGAGAGTTTTTTTCAAGCAAACGCGTACGCGCTTGCTTGAAGGAATCATGTGAAACCATTATGTTTCCAAGTTTATTCTTTAATGGATATTTTCCCCAGTATTGCAGACCTAGCCACACAAGGCTGTTCCATACAGTGAGTTTTGGACCGTATGGTCTTTTCCCACATGGAGATGCCAATATTATCAATCTGTTGGGTGAAGGAAAAACTATTGAG
>JAJDJN010000150.1 GCA_030267245.1 Desulfovibrio sp. OttesenSCG-928-A18 | reverse complement strand
GCCGATGGCGCCCGTGGGACAGACCAAAGAGCAGAGGTGGCAGCCAACGCACCTTTTGCCGTTGACGGAAGCCTTGCGCCGCTCGAATTCCATGGCCTGGTGCCCGCCATCGCGACAGGAGATATAGCATCGCCCGCAGCCCACGCACAGTTCCTGGTTGATGAGGGGATATGTGACGCTTGCCCTGTCGAGAGCCTCGGCCTTTGTTTGCGCGTCAAGTCGAAAACCGATGCACTCGCGCAGGGACCGATATCCGAGTTGCGGCAAAAAGCGCTCCAGCCCCTCCTTCAGATCCTCTATAATTCTGTACCCGTACTGCATGACAGCTGTGACGACCTGTACGTTCTCACAGCCCAGAGCAAAATACTCGGCCGCATCATACCAAGTTTCAATGCCCCCGATACCGCTCAGGGGGACGTCCCGCAACTCGGCGCAATTTTTCAGATCAGCGATGAAACGGAGCGCCACGGGTTTTACGGCTTTTCCCGAATAGCCGGAAATGGCGGTTTTTCCCCCGACCATTTTGTCTTCTTCCAGAATGCCGGTCAGACTTTTCAGGGTATTGATAGCGGCAAGGCCCGAAGCGCCGCTCCGCACGGCAGCAAGCGCGGGGAGCACCATGTCGGTAATGTTGGGCGTCATTTTGGCCAGTAGCGGAAGGTGCGTGCCCTGTCTGGCGGCAGCGGTGTATTCCGCGACCGCCAGCGAATCGCAGCCCACCACCGCGCCAAGGCTGCCGTCCTTCATGTTGGGACAGGAGAAGTTACATTCGACCATATCCACGCCCGCATCGGTCACCAGAGCGGCGAGTTCTGCCCATTCCCGGGCATTGCGGCCCATAATGGAAGCCACCACCACATGGCCGGGATAGTTTTTTTTCAGCCTGGTCAGCGTTTCCAGATTGTGGCGTAAGGGTTTGTCGGAAAGCTGCTCAAGGTTCCGAAAGCCGATAAACGCCGTCCCTTCCTTCCCTATGGCGTCAAAACGGGGGGAAACCTCCTGCAAAGGCATCATGCAGACGGTCTTGTATACCAAACCGCCCCACCCCGCTTCAAAGGCTCTGGAGCACATGTCGTAATTACTGGCGACAACCGAAGAGCCGAGAAAAAAAGGATTGGCGCATGGGATGCCGCAAAAATCCAGGGAAATGTCCGCATGTTCTGCGGGCGGGCCGGCCATGGCGGCAAGACCGAGCATCTTCTTGATCCGGAGAGGAAAATCCGGGTGCGGACAGGCTTTTTCACATGGCGCGTCACACGCGCCACAGGGGCCGTTGCCGGAAAGTTCCGGCATATTTTCAAAGCGGATGTTTCTAATCCATTTATCGGGTGTGAGGCCGTGCGGACAGGCGGCGGAACACGGAGCATGCTGACACAAAAGACAACGCGCAGATTCATGACGCAGCCATATGGCCTTCTTCTTGTTCATAGAAGTTCTCCAGTGTGTGAATCGTAACGAACATATGATTAAGGTTCAGTGTGCCGTGAAATTCGCAGATCGGCAATGTTCAGCAATATACAGCGCAAGGCCCTGTTTTTACGATGTCAAAGCAGCGAGCAGGCTGGCGTTTGTGCCATATTCTCGTTTGGGAATCGCTTGCCTCAAGCTCGGCAAATTGATCTTGAGGACTGGAATTTGACGAAACAGGGGGGCTTGAAATAGGGTTCAGCACGGGCGTAACTTCGGCCCCTGTTCAATGGGCTGGAACTCGAAAAATCTCCCGTCGCGATGCTGGGCCTCATCCGTCCGGCGCCGCGCCGGATATGCGAGCGTTGCATGGCAGATGCGGTAAAAACGCCGGAGCGGAGCGGAAGCGGGGCCGGGGCCGGACAGGAAGAGCGCCCCCCCGCTCAAGGGTCTTGCCCTTGCTCTGCTCACTGTCGCCCTGCCCCTTGCCACCTTCATGCAAGTGCTCGATTCAACCATCGCCAATGTCGCGGTGCCTACCATTGCGGGCAACCTCGGGGCCTCCAGTTCGCAGGGCACATGGATCATTACTTCCTATGCCGTTGCCAACGCCATATCGTTGCCCATTACCGGCTGGCTGGCCAGGCGCTTTGGCGAGGTCAGACTGTTTATTGTATCGGTCATTCTTTTCGGCATCGCGTCATTTTTATGTGGCATCGCCACCAGCCTGACCACCCTGGTCATATACCGGGTGTTGCAGGGGGCTGTGTCCGGGCCGATGATCCCCCTCGCCCAGAGTCTGCTTATTGTGAACTATCCGCGCCACAAGCGGAACATGGCCATCGCCCTCTGGTCCATGACCGTGTCCGTGGCTCCCATCTGCGGGCCGGTGCTCGGGGGCTGGATCAGCGACAATTACCAATGGGGCTGGATTTTCTTTATCAATGTACCCGTTTCGGCCCTGGTGGCTTTTATGGTCTGGCATCTGCTGCGCGGCAGGGAAAGCACGCGTGTGCGCTCGCCTCTGAACTATGTCGGGCTGGCGCTGCTCGTATTCGGCGTGGGCGCGTTGCAGATGATGCTGGACCGGGGCAAGGAGCTGGACTGGTTCAATTCGCCCGAGATCATCACCCTGGCGGTCACAGCCTTTGTGGGCATCAGCCTGCTAATAGCCTGGGAGCTGTCGGACAAGAACCCGATTATCGACCTGCGGCTGTTCAAATCGCGCAACTTCAGCATAGGGGTCATCTGCATCAGCCTCGGGATGATGGTCTTTCTCGGCACTGTGGTATTGCTGCCGCTGCTCCTGCAGACCCAGTACGGCTATACCGCCACCCTTGCCGGGCTGGCCGCGGCGCCCATCGGGATTCTGCCCGTGCTGCTCTCCCCGCTGGTGGGTAAATACGCGCACAAGACCGATCTGCGCATCCTGATCTCCATCGGCTTTTTTACCTTTGCGGCCTGCATGTATGTCCGGACCTGGTTTTCGCCGGACATGGACATGCGCTTTGTCATCATTCCACAGTTTATTCAAGGCCTTGCCAACGCCTTGTTCTTCACGACCCTAACAGCCCTGGCCTTTGCCTCCCTCAAGCCCTGGCAGATGGCAAGCGCCGCGGCCCTGTTCAATTTTCTGCGCACCTTATGCGGCGGCATCGGCACTTCGGTGGTCACCACCCTGTGGGAACGGCGCGAAGCCCTGCACCACACACATCTTACCGAACACATCACCCCCTACAATCCCTTGGCCCTTGAGGCCCTGGACAGATTGCAGAATCTGGGCCTGGACGCGACCCAGAGCGCGGCCTTTCTGGCCTCGCAGATCACCAAACAGGGATTTATCATGTCCGCCAATGAGGTCTACCTGGTCTGCGCTGTCTGCTTTCTGGCCATGATTGGCCTTGTCTGGTTTGCAAAGCCGACACAACGGGCCGCCGCCTGAAGTTTCCAGTCTCGCAGCCCCGGCCCACGCCCGGAGGAAATGATTTCCCCGAACCCCCTTATCTCCGGCAAAGGGGGTACAGGGGATTCAATCCCCTGCCGGGGGTTTGGGGGCAAAGCCCCCAACTCTTCACACAATATATGAGCCAGCTATGCCACCCCCGGTTGCCGCCTAGGCAGCAGGGCATAGCCGAGGAACCAGCCGAGTAGGGATACGCTCAGGCCCGGGAAAAATGGCGGAATGCTCGCGCCGGTGACGAACACCGGCTCTACCAGCGCTGTGGAGCGATATACCAGCAGATACCAGCCAAGGCAGGTGACAAAACCGGCAATGGCGCTGCACCAGGCGGCGCCGGCGTTTCTTTTTTCAAAGCGGACCAGGGCCACATAGGGCACCAGCACTGTTGCGCCCACGATGCTCCAGCTTGTGGTACACAGCAGGGCGATAAGCTGCCCTTTGATCTGGGCGCAGCCGCCGCTTATAAGTATGCACACGCCGATGGCCAGTATCCAGGTGCCGCGCGTGACTTTACGCGCGGGCAGATCCTCGGCCATGGCTATGGCCGCGATATGATACAGGGCGGTTGCCGTGGACAGGGACGCGGAGACCACGGCCAGGACGAAAACCTGCATGCCGGCGTGCGGCAGCAGAGTTTTGACCAGCATGGGCATGGCAACGTCGGGGTTTGGCACTTCAGGCAGGATGAGGCGGGACAGGGCGGAGGCGAAATAGGCCCCGCCAACGAGCAGGGTAAGCACAAGCATGGCGAGGACAGTGGTGCGCCGCAACTGCCCCAGGGAAGATATGGCGAAATGGCGCTGGATCATCTGCGGCTGCGCCCATACGGCAACGGATGTGACAAAGACCAGGGAAAGAATGAAGAGTCCGGCCTCGCCGCTGGAAAGGGCCGCAAAGCCGTTATTAGCCAAGGCATCCGGGGGCAGGGCGGCCAGGTCGGCAATGCCCTGCACCGGTCCGCCCACCCGATAAAACACGGCCCCCACAAGGAGCACGATGCCCACAAGCATGACCGCGCCCTGCATGGCTTCGGTATAAAGCACGCCGCGCAGTCCGCCGATGCAGACGCAAAAGCCCACGATAAGGGCGAAAATCCAGATCAGCAGCCAGACGGGCAGGCCCAGGGCCTCGGTCAAGAGCAGTGCGGCCCCCTTGATTACGGCCGAGGCATAAACGCCGAGGAAGACGGCAAAGAGCAGGGCAAGAAAACGGCCGAACAGGGGACTGTAATGCCCGCGCCCCAGAAGCTGGGCCGGGCTTCTGGCCTCCAGCTTCAGCTGCCAGCCCCTGGTTGGCCAGGCCAGGTAGCGGTAGACGAACCAGGTGCCCAGCCAGACGTTGCCAGCCGCCACCAGAAGCATCTGCAAACCGTAGGCATGGGCGAGGCCGCCAAAACCCACCAGGGCCACTGTGGAAATATAGGTGGCCACGTAGGCAAAGGCCTGCACCGTAAAGGGAACGGCGCCCGAATGCGCGGCATCATGCCCCCGCCCCTTGCGGGCCAGAAAGACAAAGATTCCGATGTACAGAACCCAGATGCAGACATCAGAGACAGTGCGCCAAACCCCTTGCGCCCCGGCCCCGGACAGGGCCGCAGTGGCATCGGTGGCGGCAAGGCCGGCGGTGGCAGGCAGAAGGGCCAGACAGAGCGCCCAGACGGCAAGGCCGGTTATGGAGCTTTGCGGGCCAGCAACAATACGGAATCCGGACTTTCGCGTCCTGTTCATTTTCCGCTCCCCGCCGGGTCAGCGTTGCCAAGGCCGTGTGACTCATTGCGGGCCAGGCTCCGGGCCATGCCCTGGCCTGCGGTCCGGAGCGGCGCCAGAGACAGGGGCTGCAACAGGGACCGGAACAGAGGGCGGATCAGGCCGGCCGTGGCGAACAGGGCCGAAGCCAGGAGGGCGGCAAAGGCGATGAGTACGCCCGGATCCATGAGGTTGAGGGGTGCGAAGTCCATGATTTCTCCCGGTTTGGCATACGCC
>JAJDJN010000015.1 GCA_030267245.1 Desulfovibrio sp. OttesenSCG-928-A18 | reverse complement strand
ATGTTTTCACATGGACCTTGATAAATATCTTGGTGGAGCTGGACAGAATTGAACTGACGGCCTCTTGAATGCCATTCAAGCGCTCTCCCAACTGAGCTACAGCCCCACGATGCTTGGCTAGTGCCAATTTCAAAAAACATTTTACGCCAGGGCGAAACGGAAAGCGGAGTATATAATGCCGTCCAAGCGCTCGCCCAACCGGGCTGCAACCCCACGCGAAAATCGTTTGTATAAAAAAGGCCGACCCTTGTCAAAAGCTTTTTTGCTTTTTTCCCGAAGATTTGGCAATCCGCCTATTACACGGGACCGGCGGCCTCGCGCTGCTCTTCTTCCGGAATATAAGGCACAAGGGCGACGCCCGCCAGCGGGGGCAGGGTCAGGCACAGGGAGGGGGAATTGCCCCAGCCGCTGTTGTCCGCTTCAATCAGGCCCGGGTTGCCCTGGTTGCTGCCGCCATAAAATTTGCTGTCGGTGTTGAGCACTTCGCGCCAGACACCGCCGTCCGGACAGTGGACGCGGTAGCCCTCACGCAGCACCGGCGTGAAATTGAAAACCCACAATACCGGGCGGTGGTATTCCGCGCGGCGCATGAAGCTGTAAACAGAGGCGTTGAAATCAGAACAATCCAGCCAGGAAAAGCCCTTCCAACTGTGATCCTGCTTGTGCATGGCGCCTTCATTGCGCAGCAGAAAGTTCAAATCGCGCACAAGCAGGCGGATGCCGTTATGCGCGGGAAAATCCAATAAGTTCCAGTCAAGGGAGCGACTGTCGTTCCATTCGTTCCACTGCCCGAATTCCCCGCCCATAAAAAGCAGCTTCTTGCCGGGATGCGCCCACATATAGGCATAGAGCGCGCGCAGATTGGCCTGCTGCTGCCACATGTCGCCGGTCATCTTGGACAGCAGCGCCCCTTTTCCGTGCACTACCTCGTCATGGGACAGGGGCAGGAGAAAATTCTCGGAAAAGGCATAGAGAAAGGAAAAGGTCAGGGCATTGTGATGATATTTGCGGTAAATCGACTCCTTGCTCATATACATCAGGGTATCGTGCATCCAGCCCATGTTCCATTTATAGGTAAACCCCAGGCCGCCGGCATATACAGGATGCGACACCCCGGGCCAGGCGGTGGACTCCTCGGCAAGGGTGATTACCCCTGGGGCCTCGGAATGCACGATGGTGTTCAGTTCGCGCAAAAAGTCCACAGCCTCCAGGTTCTCACGTCCGCCGTAGATATTGGGCTGCCATTCACCCTCTTTGCGAGAGTAGTCCAGATAGAGCATGGAAGCCACGGCATCCATGCGCAGGCCGTCTATATGAAACTCCTTCAGCCAGTACAGGGCATTGCTGAGCAGGAAATTTTTGACCTCGTGTCTGCCGTAGTTGAAAATAAGGGTGCCCCAGTCCGGATGCGTGCCCAGGCGCGGGTCTTCGTGCTCATAAAGAGCGGTTCCGTCAAAGCGCGCCAGGCCCCAGGAATCCTTGGGAAAATGCGCGGGAACCCAGTCCAGGATCACGCCGATGCCGGCCTGATGGCAGCAGTCAATGAGGTAACGCAGTTCATCCGGTGAGCCAAAGCGGGAACTGGGCGCAAAATACTGCCCGGTCTGATAACCCCATGATTGATCCAGGGGATGTTCGGCAAGGGGCATGAATTCTATGTGCGTAAAACCCATGTCCCGAACATAGGGCACCAGGGTATGCGCCATTTCCGTATAAGTATAAAAGGGATGGGTCACATTGCCGTCATGACGCCGCCAGGAGCCGGCATGGACCTCATAGATGGAAATGGGCTTGTCCAGATGCGCCCCGGCCCTGGCTCGCGCCTCCATCCATGCCCCGTCATTCCAGCTATACTCGCCCAGGCCGCGGGTCAGGGAGGCCGTGCCGGGGCGGTATTCGCAGGCAAAGGCCATGGGGTCGGATTTATAAATAATTTCGCCCGTTGCGCCCTTGATGCCGATTTTGTACAGCATATTGCTCCGCATGCCGGGCACAAAGGCGGCCCAGATGCCGGAACTGCCCACGGGAAAAAGCTGGACCTCATCCCAGGCCCAATAGTTGAATTCGCCAGCCAGACAGACCTGTTTCGCATTGGGGGCCCAAACTGCAAAGCGGTATCCCTCAATATCGCCCTCGCGGTGTGGGTGGGCGCCGAGAATGCGATACAGATCCCAGTGCCGGCCTTTGCCGAAAAGATAAAGATCAAAAGGCTCGATAAATACGGGACGACTTTTTCTGTGCATAGGATGTAAACCTGGGGAAACGTTAGGAAAGGATGTCTGTCGTTTCAATACGGGACAAAGGAATTCCGGGCGGAGCAAAAAGACTCCCCGGGTCGGGCACGGGCTTCACGCGGGGCGGATATCGGACAGGCAAAGGGATAACACAAATAAGACCGTCAGATGCGCAAACGGATCCGGCGGTAAATCTCCGCATACTGCTTGCAGGCGTTCTCCCAGGTAAAGGCCTGATTCATGGCGCGGCGCATCATGCTCTGCCAGTATTCGGGCTTTTCGGTCCAAAGGGCCACCGCCTCGCGGATGGCGGCCAGAAAGGCCATGGGCTCGCTTTCGGTGAAAATAAAGCCGGTGGACTCATCCGAAGGCCACGGCACTATGGTGTCGCGCAGCCCGCCCACGGCCGTGGCCACAGGGGGAGCACCATAGCGCAGAGCGTACATCTGCGTCAAACCGCAGGGCTCATAACGTGACGGCATGAGAAAGATATCACTGGCCGCCTGCATGCGGTGGGCCAGGTCCTCGGTATAGCCAATCACGGCCGCGAGCCTGCCCCGGTAATCTTCCATCAGGTCCATGAGGCGCGCCTCATGGACAAAGTTGCCCTCGCCCAAGACCACCAGCCCCACGTTCAGACGCATGAGTTCCGGAATGATGCTGTTCAGCAGGTCAATGCCCTTTTGACCGCGCAAGCGCCCGATAAACCCCAGAAGCGGCCTGTCCGCCAGTTCAGGATCAAGGCCGAGTTCGGCCATGAGATGTTTTTTGCAACGCCGCTTGCCGCTCATGTCGTCCGCCGAAAAACGGCACGGCAGATATGGATCGTCGTCAGGGTTCCAGACCACATAATCGGCGCCGTTCAGAACGCCATGCAGGTCCGCCTCCCTGCTGCGCAAAATGCCGTCAAGGCCGCAGCCAAACTTTTCAGTAAGAATTTCACGAGCGTAGCTGGGGCTGACCGTGCTCACCGCGTCGGCGTATGCGATGCCGCCCTTGAGCATATTGATGTCACCGAAATATTCCACTCCGTTCATGTTCCAGGCCTCGGCCGGCAAGCCCGAATCAGCGAACAGGCGGGAGGAAAAACGCCCCTGAAAGGCGAGATTGTGGATGGTGCACACGGTGCCTGTATGCTCCCAGAAAGGATTCCAGCGCCGTAGAAAATGAATGTAGGCCGGCAACAGGGCGGTTTGCCAGTCGTGGGCGTGCACAATGGCCGGGGGCTGCCCCAGCCGTTCCATCAAGGAGATGGCGGCCCTGCAAAAGAAAATGAAGCGCTCGGCATTGTCAAAATAATCCCCCTTGGGATCATTGTAATAAAAGCGCCTGTCAAAATATTCGCCCCGGTGGATGAAATACAGCGATACGCCGTGATAGTCGGCCTCATATACGTCAGCCGTAATGGGCGCCCAGGGGTAACCCACGGGCAGATCCGTTATGGTCAGACGGATCTGGTAGTTACTTGTGCTGATGCGGCCGTAAAAAGGAGAAATAACGGTAGTGGGAATGCCGTTTTTGTGCATGGCAAGGGGCAGCGCGCCCATGACATCGCCAAGCCCCCCGCTTTTGGAAAAGGGGTAGACCTCCGATGTTGCGAAAAAAACTCGCTGCGCCATGTCTTGGTCCTCCACAAAAAACGGTATTCTACCCGGTGCATCCTGTCAGGGTGCTGAAAAAGCAATCCCGTACTCTTTCAATGCCGCCATCTGGCGCGCGCAAGCCGCTTTTAAACGGGCCGCTATATGCCGAAGCTTTTTGCCGAACGCCGCGAAAAATCTCGAACAATGCCGGCATGGTCGAAGGCCAGATTGTCAGGCAGGCCGCTGAGCTGAAAAAAACGGGCTTCGGCGGCATCGTCGCCGCCCCGCAGCTGATCCGGCTCCAGCGCCATTGCCGTGAACACCGTGCTGATGGTGTGCCTGCGCGGATCCCGCTTCGGGTCGGAATAGACCCCGAACAATTGCAAATCCGTCAGGCTGAGGTTGGTTTCTTCAAAGGCTTCACGCTTGGCGGCCGCCTCAACACTCTCGCCATAATCCACAAAGCCGCCGGGCAAGGCCCAGCCCAAAGGCGCAAAGCGACGTTTTACCAATACAAGCCCCCGCCCGGCGCAGGCAATGATAATATCCACCGTGGGCAGGGGATTCCTGGGCCCTTGCAGTTCTTTTCCGCAATGCGGACAGTGGTCGGACCTTGGCATGCAGCATTCCCGTTCCGGGCAAGGCCCGAATTTTAGCTGTCGTGCACCCGGCGTAAAGCGAAAAACGAATTGCCTATTGCAACGGCATTGCAAAGCCCGGCGTAAGGCCGCACCGCAATGCGGGGTATTTCAAGCAGTACGCTTCAAGAATAACCAAGAAAATGAATATTGACAATATGACAATATTTATTTCGGAATCTGCACTGCAAATTCCGCTGTATCCACCCGTCCGCCGCAGGCCCTTTGGCACTGCGCGGGGAAAAAGTCTGCCCCTTGCGTCAACAGGCGCGCGGCGGATCAGGAGCAGGCTTCCAGACAAAAGCCGGCATCCCGCAGCACTTGTTCCGAAATCGCTCCTTGCCGGAGAACGCGCAGAACTTCTTTGCCCCGCCTGCCGGTGACGCCGAGAATGGTGGAAGGAAGGGTGCCGGCCGGTTCCGGGCCGCTTGCATACAGCCCAGCGCTTCCCTGCACAAGAGCCGGGGGCAGCTCGGACCGGGACGCCGCGGGCGGGCCGCCGCTGATATTGGCGCTTGAGGCCACAAGGATGCTCCGCGTCGCCCGGCACAATTCCAGAACCGCCGGGTGCGGCGAAAAGCGCACAGCCACCCTGCCCACGTTGGCTGTGAGCAAATCCGGCACCTCATCCCTGGCGGGCAGCACCAGGGACAAGGGGCCCGGCCAGAAAAGACGCATTAACTCGCGCGCCACCGGCGTAACATGGGAGACAAGGCGCTCAAGCTGCTCCATGGCGCCTATGACTACAGGCAAAGGCAACGTGAGCGGACGCTTTTTCAGACTGAACACCCGGCCCACAGCGTCGGGGTTCATGGCGTCACAGCCAAGGGCGTAAAAGGTTTCTGTGGGGAAAATAAGCATGGATCCCCGCAAAAGGGCGTCGCGTGCCATTTCCAGGCTAAGGGAAGAAGCGCTGCAGCGCTCGGCAGTATGGCCTGCATCCGGCATACGGGCACCTCGTGGCGCGTTGCGACCGAGAAAACTGGACTCTCCGTCTCCGCTGTTGTCTATGGTGGAATAATGCTATATCATCCTGTTCTCACAGTCAATTCATGATAAGTACATTCATGGCAAGGTCAATATGGCGGACACTTGGCAGGCGGCATGAAACGTCTTCGAATACTATCGGTCGGCCGCATGCGTACGGCGTACTGGCTGGCAGCGGCTGAAGAATACACAAAGCGCCTCCGCCGGGGCATTGACCTGACGCAGGAAACAGTCAGGGATGCGCAGGCCTCCCTGCCTGTGGAACAGCGCAAAAGCATTGAAGCCGTAGCGCTGCAAAAGCTGCTGCGCCCTTCCGAATGCGTAATCTGCCTGGATGAACGGGGCCTGAGCATGCCCTCGCAAGACTTTGCCGCTTTTCTGCAAAAGCTGTTCGACAGCGGCAAAAGCCCCTGCTTTGTCATCGGCGGCGCCTTCGGACTCGGGACGGAGCTGTTGCAAAGGGCCGATCATGTTTTGTCCTTCGGTCCGATGACCTTTCCCCACGAACTGGCAAAGGTGCTGCTGCTGGAACAGCTCTACCGGGCCGAGAGCATCCTGGCCGGGTCCGGGTACCATCATTAAGTAAAACAGGCTGATTATTTGCCCTCTGCGCGCGACGACAGGGGACAAGGCCTGTTTTTTTCCTGCAGCCCCTTTACATCGGGCTCTAAAAACCTATCATATGCAAATACACATTTTCACCCGTTCAAGAGGTCCTTTCCCATGTACAAACGCATGCATCGCACTGTACCGGCCTTTCTGTTTCTGATCCTGCTTTTTGCCACAAGCACAACAGCGCTGGCTGCGGCGCCGGTTGATTTTCGCGAACTGGTCAAAGGCGCCACCCCGGCGGTGGTGAACATCAGCACGGAACGCACCGAGGAAACACGCGGCATGACCATGCCCTTTGAGTTCTTCGGGGGGCATCCGGACATGGAACGCTTTTTCGGGCCCTCGCCCTTTGACGACTTCTATAACCGCGCCCCCCGCTCCCGCAAGACAAGCTCGCTCGGCTCCGGCTTCATCATCTCCCCTGACGGATACATTGTGACCAACAACCATGTGGTGCAAGACGCGGACGTCATCCGGGTCAACATGGGGAGCAAAAAAGGCGAAAAGCCCCTGGAAGCGGTCATCGTGGGCACGGACCCGGAAACGGATCTCGCCCTGATCAAAGTCGAGGCCAGCGGCCTGCCCTATCTTAAATTCGGCGATTCAGACGAGTTGGAGGTGGGCGAATGGGTGGTTGCCATCGGCAGCCCCCTCGGGCTGGATCATACGGTCACGGCGGGCATTGTCTCGGGCAAGGGGCGGAATATCCAGTCAGGCTCCTATGACGACTATCTGCAGACAGACGCCTCGATCAATCGCGGCAACAGCGGCGGACCGCTGCTGAACATGAAAGGTGAGGTCATCGGCATCAACACCGCCATCGCCCAGCGCGCGCAAGGCATAGGCTTTGCCATCCCTTCGTCCATGGCCCGCCCCATTATCGACAATCTGCGGGAATTCAAAAAGGCCAACCGCGGCTGGCTCGGCGTCACCATCCAGAATGTTGACGAAGCCATGGCCATGGCCCTTGAACTCAAGGAGCCGACAGGCGCTCTGGTCAACAGCGTCCTTGACGGACAGCCGGCCGCCGAGGCGGGCGTGAAGGCTGGGGATGTGATCCTGTCCCTGGACGGCGATACGGTCAAAAATACGGAACAACTCCTGCGCAAGGTGGCCTCGCTCAGCCCCGGCAGCACGGTCAAGGCGATCTTGTGGCGCGACGGCAAGGAGCTGACCGTAACCATAAAGGTTGCCGAGCGGGATCTGACGCAGGCGGACGCTTCTTCTGGCGGATCCGCGAGCAGCGCCCTGCTGGGTGTTGAAGTGCGCCCGGTCAACCCCGACGATGTGCGCAGGCACAACCTGCGCGGGGTCAACGGCCTGCTCGTGACAAGCGTGAAAGAAGGCAGCGTGGCCGGCATGGCCGGCATACAGCCGGGAGACGTGATCCTGGCGGCGAACAAAAGCCCGGTCAACAGCGCCGCCGAGCTTTCGGCCCAGATAAACGCCGGACAAAAAAACCGGGGGGCCGTGCTCCTGCACGTCGCGCGCAAAGGCAGGGTCTTTTTCATCGCCCTGGCCACTCCCAAGAATTAGCCCGGATTTTGCGCGATGCGCAAAATCCGGGGCGGGCCGGTTGCTGTCGCAACCGGCCCGCAAGCGAGTAGCGTAGCGTGCCCCCTGCGCTTTACAGTTTTTGAGAAGCCTTTCATCACGGGGTACTCCTTGAATTTTCGGAGCGCCCCGTAAAAAGTGCGGCGAGACAAAAGGTTTACCTCATCGTTGACCGGCATTCTGTTCACAAGTCGTCCTTTTCAACTTGAAGCCTCAAGACCGGTGACTTTTGCCTCTGGCTGCGTATTTTCCCGAACAAGGCGCGCTACCTGCTCGTAATTGTCCGGAGTGCAGAACAAACAGATCGTGTTGGTCCAGCCTGCGGAAATGGCGATATAGGAATCCTTTGCCCGGTATGCGACTTTTTTGATCCGCTTCCAGGGAATAAAAACCCGCAAACGGCTGGTGCCCAAATGGGCGGCGCCAGCCGCTGAAGGCTGCTTGCTTATCAAGGACAAGATTAATGCCAGGGTACGCATACGCTTGAGCCGCTTGGCCTGTTTGGGCTGGTTTTCGCAGAGCACGCCGTCAGCACCGAGAGCCAGATGCAGATCGTAGCTTGGCAGCACCAGGGGCACGATGATGGCGCACAAGAGAAAGAAAAAGCTGACAAAGCCAAGGGCGTAAACCGCACTGTCATCATTGCCCAGCAAGGCTAAATAGAGCAGAAAGAGGAACAGGATGCCAAAGGGAAGGCCAATGGCCAACAAGAGCTGTTTGCGAATGATGGGATGTTTGAATATGGGCACCTTGATGTCCCATTCCATGCTGGTCATGATCATTGCCTCCTCCCTTGCCTGCGCCGGCGTTTCAACTTTAGAGGGTTTTGCGCTTGAGATTGTCGCTTGGCGGCGGGCAAAGTACGCCTGTGTCAATCTAGCGGGCGTTGCTGCACTTCGCTTCACATCGCCAGAGCAGCCAGAGCATTTTACCTGTATAGATATATTCAATATTAATCAGCGCTCCTTAACAGCCACCCCCGCCACCGCTACCGTCGCCGCCACTGAATGGATCTTCTTTGGCTTGTTCCTCTTCGTCTTTTATTATCTGCTTGTATAGATTGACATGAAACCTCGCTTCCTCTTCCGGCATGTCAACAGGGAAGACAACCTTGATCCTATTTAGCCCGGTGGGGCCTCCATCCGGTTCCAAATCCACCGCGCGCATCCCCTTATTACCCAGAGAGAACTTTGAGGTATTCTGGCGTTCGAGTCTTACGTATGCTTCCGGAGTCACGGTATATACCAATTCAGAGACGCAGCCCAAAGAGGCCAAAGTCAGGAGACAAATGCCGACATAAGTAATGATATGGATTTTTTTCATGGCCCTTCTCCTGCGCCCTAGGCGCTTTTTTTTGTGCGCAAATAAAACAGACTGCGCATGTTGGTCTTTGCGGTTAACTTGTTGTGTTTGTTGCCCTGACCTTGCTTGTGCCCCCAAGTCATGCTGAGGCCTCCCTTGCTCATCGCGCTACCTGGCAGGAAATACCCTGTCCAAATTGCCGCAAAAGAAGCGAAAAACAACCACCCAAAACGGGTAGTTTTGCTCGTACGCAAAAAATTAGATGGGAAAAAATACTTGCCCGCCAATGCTTGACGAGTACCGGGACAAATCGTAAAGAAGTGGTCTGGTTCGACACGGTTTTTTAGGTCTTGCAGTGTGTTGAAAAAAAAGCACTTTCTGTGCTTTTGTCCAGATACGCGTAGCCTGTTTTTCGTTTCAACAGGCCACCCGTCCCTGCCAATGTCCTTTTTTTGCGTTTCAAGATCCAATATCGGCCCGGAGTTTGCGCATGCGCATCAAGCGGCCCCTCAGTTTCTGGCTTGTCCTGACTTCATTCGGCTTCGCCTGGACCTTGGCCCTTCCCTTTGAAGGCACCTTGCTCTATGCGCTGCTTGAGCGCGACCCATTACTGCCCGAGTCTCTTGTCTTTGAACTGGTGCTGGCCGTTTGCGCCGGACTGACCGGAGCGAGTTTTTTTGTCAGAAACCGGCAATCAGCCTTGTGGTATTTTCGCCTTACCCTGCTCTTTTGCCTTGGGGTCACGCTTTTCGCTTTTGTCCCCTCGCCCTGGCTTCGCCCCTTGCTCTGGCTTGCCTGTCTGTCCATGGGAATAAACGTTGCCTCCCTGGCCCTTTACACCGTCTGTCTGGAAACGCCCCTGCAGCGTTACAGGGCCATGGCCGACGTTCTGATTTACGGCAATATCTGGATGATCGCCTCGAACGTGCTGACCGTAAACCTCTCCATTGAGGCCGGGCTAATGGTCTGCGCCCTGTCGCTTTGCGCGGGGCTGTATGGCACAAGCGGAATTGAGCAGGCCGCTGCCGAATCCTCCCCGCCCCACATTCCGTTGGCTCCCGGCGCTTCGATACTCGGGCCACTGGCTTTTCTCACAGCCTTCATCATCATTATCTGCATCAATTCCGGCCTCATGTATCAGGTGCTGGTGCCGGCCTTCCGCGGGGTCAAGGGCTTTGCCAGCTTCTACTGGGCCATTCCATACATTGCCGCCATATGTATTATGCGCCGCTTTCCCGCGCTGCTCGGCCCCAAGCAGATCTTGTTCACGGCATTGAGCATGAACGGCCTGGCCTTTCTGTCCTTCGCCATGCTGGATCGCTCTTTGCCCAGCTACCTGGTGGTAAACACGCTGATGCTCTTTGCCTGCGGCATTTATGATCTCTTCTGGTGGAGCGTGCTGGCCTGTTTAAGCCGCTGGCATCGAAACCCGGCTTTGGTCATGGGCATCGGGCTTGGGGGCAATGTGCTGGGCGTGCTTATTGGCGGCGTTATAGGCGATACTCTTTTTACCATGCAATCGGACATGGAGCTTTTGCTCTATGCCGTGCCCCTGGCGCTGTTCGTCATCTGCATAATCATGACACTGCTCAATCCGCTGCACAAGCTCTTGCGACCTTATGTGTGGGATTCGCCCTTTCTCAAAGATGATGTGGGAAAAGAAACAATAACGGAAACAATACTGGTTCCCGTATCTTCCGCTGAAGAACAGAGCAGCCTTCCCGATAACCTGACAGAGCAGGAACGCCGCATTGCCGACTTGATCCACAAGGGCAGAACCTATGACATAATTGCCGAAGAACTCTTTATCAGCAAAAACACCGTGAAATTTCATATCAAAAATATTTATGCAAAGTGTGGCGTTGGCAACAAGGCGGAGTTTATACGATTTTTGAAGGCGGCAAGCGGAAAAAAGGACTAGAACAGTTCCCCGCGACTGCCTGCGAATGGCTTCCACCTCCAAGTTCGTGCGCCCTGCCGGGCGCACCACCACAAAAAAGCCCCGGTGAACCGGGGCTTGTAAGACGCCGTAGGCGTTGTCCGTGTAGCTTGCGCAAGGCGGGCAAGGCCCGCCTTGCGGCAGGCATTTGCTAGTAGCGCGGCTGACGGGGGGCTTTGGGCTGCGCTTCGTTAACCCTGAGGGTACGGCCGCCGAAACTTGTGCCGTCCAGGGCTTCCACTGCGCTTCCTGCGTCGGCGTCGTCCATTTCGACAAAACCGAAGCCGCGCGCACGGCCGGTTTCGCGATCGCTGATCAATTTCACGGAACTGACGTTACCATGATTTGCAAACAAGCTGCGTACTTCTTCTTCCGTCGCCGACCAGGGCAGGTTGCCCACATAAAGAGACTTAGTCATGCAAAAATCCTCTCAAAAAGTAATGAATCGCCGCGCCCAAATAACCCTGCAAACATCTGCCGGAATTGCGCGTTTCCTTAAAAGTCCCATGCCCTAAGGAAAAGTTTGCGTCAACAAAAAAAAGATATTTTTCCCTTTTTTTTTAATCGTATGTTTTTACTCGACAATCATCCAATATTCTTTTTATGTAACATTGGATGCAATACCACATAGATACAATAATGTCGCATGAACCGGACATGGTCGGCCCGTGCCGCCACAGAGCCCCTGGCTCCGCTTGCATATTTTGTCCGCCCCCGTCCGAAAGGGACTTGCCCTCACATGCGACGCCCTACCTGCAAAAAACCCGGCCCGGAATATTTCCGGACCGGGCCAGATTTATGATGAAGTACGCAAAACAGGGCCTTGGCAGTCTACAGTTGTTAAAAAAGCTATTATTTCAGCGGCTTGTGGCAGAACCACCAGTCGTAGCCTTCAAACTCCTGCAGGCGTTTGCGCGCGTCTTCAACGTTGGCCGGCGGCGGCACGATGACCCGGTCGCCGATCAGTTCGTTGTTGGGCCAGTTCGCCGGTATGGCTCCCTGCTTGTCGGAGGTCTGCAGGGCCTTGACCACGCGCACGATTTCATCAAGGTTGCGGCCGATTTCCTGCGGGTAATACAGCATGAGGCGCAAGGTGCCTTCTGGGTCGATGACAAAAACCACGCGCACGGTGTTGCTTCCCTTGCCCGGGTGCAGCATGCCGAGTTTCATGGCTATGGATTCCGTACCCGCGATAACCGGGAAGGTAATGTCCACTCCGAGTTTTTCCTTGATCCAGTCTATCCACTTGATATGCGCAAAAACCTGGTCGATGGAAAGGCCCACCAGCTTGCAGCCTACGGCTTCAAACTCTTTCATCCTGCTCTGGAATCCCACGAATTCGGTGGTGCACACCGGCGTAAAGTCCGCCGGATGGCTGAAGAGCACAAACCATGAACCCTTCATATCGCCCGGAAACTTCATCGGGCCCTGAGTGGTGACCGCCTCGAACTCGGGCAGTTTTTCGCCAAGAAGAGGAAGGCTGATTCTTTCACTGCAACTCATGATTTTCTCCTGTTTTTACGCGAAAAGCGCTTTTTAGTACTGAAATTGATTTTTCCTTGCTTTCAGTAATAATTATTATTATCATAATCTAAAATGATTTCAAGTAAAAAAAGACGAAAAAATATTTTCCCGCTTCAGCCTTGGGGCAGTTGGCAAAGCAGCTGCTCCGGCGGTATAATACCCGCAGTGGCGGGCCGGTAACTGGATGCGCTCTGATATCTAAAAAGCGCCTTGCCCTTCTTATACCCACCCTCTTCGGAAAAAACTTTTTTTCGAAGTGAAAACCTCAAGGAGTTACGCAATGTATTTTGAACAGGTCACCACCCCCGGTCTGGGTTGTTTCTCCTACCTCCTGGGCTGCCCCCTTGCCGGCGTCATGGCAGTTGTGGATCCCAAAAGGGACATTGAGGTCTATCTTGAACTCTCACGCCGGCACGGGATGAAGATAACGCATATTTTCGATACCCACGTGCACGCGGACCACATCAGCGGCGCGCGCGAACTCGGCAGGGCCACGGGCGCCGACATATATATCCATGAAAGCGCGCCTGTGGGCTACCAGGCGAAAAAGGTGCGACACAACGACAGCTTCAGCTTCGGCGCGGCGCATATCCGCGTGCTGCACACACCGGGGCATACGCCCAACTCCATATCTTTGCTGGTTACCGACACCGTGCGTTCGGATCAGCCCCAGATGATTCTTACCGGCGACCTGCTTTTTGTGGGCGACACGGGCAGGCCGGACCTGCCGGGCGAGCAGATATTGCGGGAGCAGATCCAGAACCTGTTCGACAGCCTGAACAAAACCCTGGGCGAATTGCCGGACGGGCTTGAAGTATACCCCGCCCACGGGCAGGGCTCTTTGTGCGGCGGGGGCATGAGCGCAAAACCGCACAGCACGCTGGGATACGAGCGCATTGCCAATCACCGCCTGCGCCTGAAAGACTTTGCGGCTTTTTCAGAGAGCATCCTCAGCCAGTTACCCATGCGTCCGCAAAGTTTTTCGCATATCATCGCCACCAACCTGGACGGCGCGCCCCTGCTGCCCTTGTGCGAAACGGCCAGACCGGCCCTGTCCGCCGGGGCCGTGGAGGAGCTGCAAAAAGACGGGGCGACCGTGCTTGACCTTCGCAACTCGCTGGCCTACGCGGGAGCGCATATACCCGGAAGCCTGCATGTGGATGCCACGCAGCCCCAGGCGCCGAACTGGATCGGCACGGTGGTGCCGCCCAAAACACGGCTGGTGCTCGTCCTTGACGCTGACGGGGATTTTGAGCAGCGCCTTACGGAACTGCGCCGCATCGGCTACGACGAGGTGCTGGGCTGGCTTGAGGGCGGCATGACTGCCTGGATAAACCAGGGCAAGGCTGTGGAAAGCCTCAGGACCATTTCACCCGGGACTTTGAAAGACATGCTGTCTGGCGCGGGACGCCCCCAGCTTATTGACGTGCGGACCAATGCCGAGGTCGCGCAATTCAGCCTGCCCGGTTCCATGCATGTGTCCTTTGAAAAACTGCTGGGCGAAGAAAGCTGCCCCGGCTCGGACAATGAGGAGCGGGTGGTGCTCTGCCAGACGGGATACCGCTCGGCCATCGCCGCTGCCCTGCTCCAGTCCAGGGGCTGCAAAAATCTCAGCATGCTTGCCGGCGGCATCAACGCTTACCGCAAGGATGAGGCCGGGGCATAGGCAGCAGACACAAGCCGCCCGGATTTTGCGCTTTGCGCAAAATCCGGGCCAAAGCATTCAAGGACGCCTGCTTTACCAGCTCACGGGCTGATGTTATGCTCTATGCTGACTGCCCGTGCCCAAGCTCCGTCGGCTCGGGCCAAAATCCCTTGCCTGGAGCGGAATATGTCTGTTTCCCTGTGCATCCATGGACATTTTTATCAGCCGCCGCGCGAAAACCCCTGGCTCGGCAGCATTCTCAATGAAGCCAGCGCCGCGCCCATGCGCAACTGGAACGAGCGCATCCTGCGCGAAAGTTATGCCCCCCTGGCCTTTGCAAGGCGCCTGGACGCCCAGGGCCGGATAGCGGATATACTCAACTGTTACGAGTGGATGAGCTTCAATGCCGGTCCGACTCTTTTGCAATGGATGCGCGAAGCCGCCCCGGAGACTCTTGCGCGCATGCAAAAAGCCGATGCCGTCAGTCTTGGCCGCTGGGGACATGGAAACGCCATGGCCCAGGTCTACCACCATATAATCATGCCCCTGGCCGACGAACTGGACCGGGCCCTTGAAACGCAATGGGCCATTGACGATTTCCGCTATCATTTCAAGCGGGAACCGGAGGGCATGTGGCTCTCCGAATGCGCCGTGGATATTCCAAGCCTGGAAAGCCTGGCGGCAAAGGGGATCCGCTTTGTGATCCTCGCGCCGCGCCAGGCCCGGGCCCTGGTTTCGGACACCGGGCCAGACCCGGTGGATGAAGCTTCTTTAAATACGGGCAGGCCATACAAGGTCCGGCTGCCGTCAGGCGCCTGCATGGCGGCGATTTTCTACCACGGTCCGCTTTCCCAGAGCATCGCCTTTGAAGGCCTGCTCAAGGATGGAGAGCTGTTCTGGCAGCGAATAGAGGCCCAGGCCCGGGAGCTTGAGGGAAAAAACCGGCAGCAGCCGTTGCTGACCATTGCCACGGACGGCGAAACTTACGGCCACCACTTCACCTTCGGCGAAATGGCCCTGGCCCACGTGCTCGCCCAGGGTTATGCCGGGCGCGGCAGGGTACAGCTGACCAACCCGGCCAGCTATCTTGCCGTCTGTCCCCCTGAACAAGAAATTCTCCTGCACGAACCATCTTCATGGAGCTGCGTGCACGGGGTCGAGCGCTGGCGCAGCAATTGCGGATGCACTGACGGCGGCCACGCGGGCTGGAACCAGAACTGGCGCAAACCACTGCGTGACGCGCTTGATATCATGCGCAAAGGCGTGCACGCCTGGTTCGGGGAAGCCGGACCGCGCTGTTTTTCCGACCCTCGGGCCGCGCTCATGGACTACGGCAGGGTTCTTGCCGACTCCAGTGTCAGCGACGACTATGCGCGGCAATGGTTCAGCAAGGAAGGCGCAACTTGCGATCGGGCATGGAAGCTGCTTGCCATGCAGGAGCAGTCTCTGGCCGCCTTTGCCAGCTGCGCCTGGTTTTTTGACGATATCGCCCGCATCGAACCGGAAAACGCTCTGACCTTCGCCCTGCGCGCCCTGGAGCTGCTTGTGGAAAGCGGCGGCCCGGACCTGACCCAACAAATCCTGCCGGTTCTGGAAAAAGCTGTTTCCAACCAGCCCGAAGCCGGCACAGGAAGAACGGTCTTTGAACAGGTGATCGCCCCCAGGCGTGAGGACGCCGCCAGCGTCTGTCTGCTTGCCTGGATACTGCTGGCCGCTTCGGGCAAACTGCCAGAGCCCGGCGCCTCGGCATCATATGCCTGGCCGAATATCAGCGTGGAACTGTTCCCGCAAAGCAGCCTGGCCGCCGGCGGTGAACAGCGGGGCAGCGCCCGCGTGCGCCAGCGGCATGAAGCATACGGCAAACACTACAGCTATACCCTCACCCCGCCCGCGAAGCTGCTTGCGGACGAACAGAACCCGGACAGATCCTTTCTTTCCCTGGCCATGAGCGGCATCAGGCTGGAGGAACTGGACGAAACGCGGGACAGTCAGGACGGGGTGAAGACCGGGCCGGCGCAAAGCCAACGGCGCTGCGCCGAGCTCGCCCACCAGGCTCAGGACTGGCTGCTCAGCCTCTGCCTTGAACACAGGGAACGGACCCACCGGCCGCAACTTATGGCCGAGGCCGCGCATGCCGCGTCCCTGCTCAGGCACTGGGGCGAAGCCCAGCACGATATCCCCACGCCGGAATTCTGGACGGACTTTTTGCCCTATCTGCTGCCGGTGTGCATGCGCTGGCAGGCCATAAGCGACAGCCAGATCGCCCAGGTTGCCACCATAGTGCGCCTGCATCTTTCCAACCGGGGCAGGCGCCTGACCATGCACCTGGCCGTCGAACTGCTTCTGGCCGCGCTTGACGCCGCCGCTGGCGGGCATGACCTTGAAGCGGACGGATCTGACGCGGCAGGTGAAGGGCGGCAGGACAATGACCGCACCCTTGCCCGTTGGGCCGGACGCGCCCGCCTGATACTGCCCGACATCAGCCTGTGGTCCGTGCAGAACCGTTTATGGACCCTGGGCCCGGAACGCTTCCCCGCACTTGCCAAAGAACTGGGCTTTATATACTGATGCTGTGAGTTCTTGGGCCTCGCCCGGAGCGGGAGAAAACCCCACAGTATGCAGTGGGAAAAATAAACAGACCATTTCCCCGAGGAGTCGCCATGGCAACCGCCGCCCCCATTCTGCGCAAGGACGCGCTTATCCCCGGCCGCACCAGCCGGCTTGTCGTGCATGCCCCGGACATCGCGCAAAGCGCCAGACCGGGCAACTTCGTCATCCTGCGCATCCATGAACGGGGGGAGCGCATCCCTCTGACCATTGCCGACTGCGACGCCGCTGCCGGAACAATCTCTCTCGTCTACCTCGTAATGGGCAAAACCACGGCCGTGCTTGAAAGTCTCAAGGAAGGAGACGCCATTGCGGACCTCTGCGGCCCCCTGGGCAAGCCCACGCAAATCAAAAAAGTGGGCACGGTAATCTGTACCGGCGGCGGCACGGGCATTGCCGCCATGTACCATATCGCCAAAGGGCACCACGCGGCCGGCAACCATGTGGTGGCCGTCATCGGCGCCCGCAGCAAGGAGCTTTTGCTCTATTATGACGAACTCTCGGCCTTTTGCCCCGAGGTGCTTGTCTCCACGGACGACGGCAGCTTCGGCCGCAAGGGCCTGGTTACCGATCTTTTGCGGGACCGGCTGGAACAGGACCGCAGCGTGCGCGAAGTGGTGGCCATAGGCCCCGTGCCGATGATGGAAGCTGTGGTGAACACGGCCCGGCCCCACAATGTGCCGGTCACGGTAAGTCTGAACTCCATCATGGTGGACGGCATCGGCATGTGCGGCGCCTGCCGCGTGAATATCGGCGGTGAAACCAAGTTCACCTGCGTGGACGGACCGGAATTCGACGGCTACATAGTGGACTTTGCCGGTCTGCGCCAGCGTCTTGGCATGTTCACGGATCAGGAAAAGCTGTCCCACGACAGTTATTGCGACTGCCTTGGCGACGCTCCGGCAAAGAAAAGAAGCAAACCGGACGTGCCCAAGCGCATCCCCATGCCCTGCCAGCCTCCAAAAATGCGGATCACGAACTTCAGGGAAGTCTCCCTTGGCTATTCCCCGGCCATGGCCCTGGAGGAGGCCAGGCGCTGCCTGCAGTGCAAAAAGCCCCTCTGCGTGCAGGGCTGCCCGGTGGAAGTGCCGATCAAGGACTTCATCAAATCCCTGACTGAAGGCAAATTGGCTGAAGCATACTCCATCATCAAAAAAACCAACAGT
Source organism: Desulfovibrio sp. OttesenSCG-928-A18 (assembly GCA_030267245.1). Lineage (GTDB taxonomy): Bacteria > Desulfobacterota > Desulfovibrionia > Desulfovibrionales > Desulfovibrionaceae > Frigididesulfovibrio. Next base: position 3,741 of record JAJDJN010000015.1, on the reverse strand, counting down.
CTCCCGGCCATTTGCGGCCGGGTATGCCCGCAGGAGATTCAGTGCGAAGGGCACTGCGTGCTCAATGCCAAGGGCCAGCCCATTGCCATCGGCCGGCTGGAACGCTTTGTGGCCGATACCTATCTTGCATCAAGCGCCTGCATGTATCTGCTTGGCAGCGAGGAATGCCTGCTGCCCGATCCGGCGGTCAAAGTCGCCTGCATCGGTTCCGGCCCCTCCTCCCTGACCGTTGCCGGTTATCTGGCCGCTCGCGGCGTGTCGGTGACGGTGTTTGAGGCCCTGCACGAACTTGGCGGGGTGCTCGTTTACGGCATTCCGGAATTTCGCCTGCCCAAAAAAGACGTTGTGGGAACGGAAATAGACATGCTGCGCCAGTTGGGCGTCAAATTCAAAACCAATACCGTGGGCGGCAAGACCTTTCAAATCGAGGATCTCTTCCGTCAGGGCTACCAGGCCGTATTCATCGGAGTGGGCGCGGGCCTGCCCAAATTCCTGGGCATACCGGGCGAACATCTGATCGGTGTTTTTTCCGCCAACGAATATCTAACCCGCGCCAACCTCGGCCGCGCCTATGATTTTCCCAGATATGACACCCCGACCTTTCCCGGGCGCAGGGTCACGGTGTTCGGCGGCGGCAACGTGGCCATGGATGCGGCGCGCACGGCCATGCGCCTGCACGCCAAGAGCGTGAGTATCGTATACCGCCGCACCATGGAAGAAATGCCCGCGCGCAAGGAAGAAATAGAACACGCCGAAGAAGAAGGCGTCAGAATGGAGTTGTTAAGCGCCCCCCTGCGCTTTCTCGGCGATGCCCAAGGCCGCCTGACAGCGGTGGAACTGCAGCGCATGGAACTGGGGCCGCCGGACGAATCCGGACGCCGCAGACCAAAACCGATCAAGGGCGAAAGTTTTGTGCTGCAAACGGATCTGGCCATCGTGGCTGTCGGCACGGGGGCCAACCCGGTGCTTCTTGAGTCCACCAAGGGGCTGGCCTTGAACAAGTGGGGCTACATCGCCGTTGACGCCAACGGTGAAAGCTCGCTGCCCAATGTCTTTGCCGGCGGCGACATCGTTTCGGGCGCGGCCACGGTCATCCTGGCAATGGGCGCCGGCCGTACCGCCGCCAAGGAAATAGCCCGCCGCCTGGGCAAGGACAATCTGGCCACCTGAGGCAAAAGTCCCGCGCCTACGGACCACCGCCCTCCTCCCGGCGCACCGTCAGGCCGGACAACTGTTCGTCCACTCGCACCGAGCCCGGAGCCGCGCCTTTTACAGCATGCACATGACGCAGCAGGGCCACCATCACGTGGCCCTTGCCGCTGTCGCGCATCCAGCTCTTTTCCAGCACAAGCAAAGCCGCTTCTTGCAGCGTGCGCTCCGGTATTTCTTCCGCCGCATGCGAGCGCCGGACAAGCACGTGCGCGCTCGGGCCTCCTTCCGCATGCAGCCACAGATCATGCGCCGAGCCGATTTTCAGCAGACGCTGGTTGCCCTTGGCATTTTTGCCGCGCAGAATCAAAAAACCATCGGAGGATAGAAAACGGGCCACGCCCCTGTACTGCCGGTAATCGCTGCCTTCCTTGCCCCCCTGCCCGCCGTGCTCCGGCAGATCCGGCAAGGGCCTTGGCCCAGACGCCTGCCCTCCGGACCCATGGGGCCCAAAAGCCTGCGGGTCACCCTGCTGCGCTTTTGTTTTTTCCCGCAAAGCCCCATCGGCCCGCAAAGGCTCCCGCTCGCCCTTGACGGCTTCATGCCCGCTGTCAGGGCCAGGGCCGGCCGCGCCATGTTCCCGCTTCCCGGCTTGCGCCGGGCAAAAAGCCTCGGGAAACAACTGCCGCCGCCGTTCCCGCAAAAAAGCCAGACCGCGTTCACCCCGCGCGGATTGCCGGAACATGCGCTCCATGTTTTCCGTAATACTGCACAGGGGGTCAAGGATCAGAACGCGCTCCCCGGCCGTGCCCGCATGCAGGGTCACGCTTGCGCGCCGTTCACCGGCCTTGTATTGCCAAAGCACGGCCTGCAGGGCTTTGCCGTCTTCACGCAAAGCCAGCAGCGAACGCAGGCGCTCCTCTTCCTGGTCCAGTTTGGCCCGCAACCGCGCCAGACGCTTTTGCTCCCGGCGCAAGGGTTTTTCTTCGGCCTTGCCGCGCCTGGCGGCAAGGCCGTCGACAAAAGCGCGCTCATCCACGAGCCCGGCCCGGGCCAGATTCGGGTATTCGGGCCAGAGGGGGAAAAGGCTCCTTTTTTCCCGGGCGTCCGCAAGGGCGCCGGGCAGCAGCACAAGGCATTGCGGGTCCGCGTCCGCGCCCTCAAACGGGTCCTGCATGAGCCTCAGGCCCTTGCGCTCAAGCAGCGCTTCCGGCAAGGGCCAGGCGCTGTACAGCACCGCTTTTCCAGAAGAAGCCGCGTACAGAAAAAGATCGCCGCCGCCGCATTCCAGATCAACCATAAGCGCGCGCCCTTCCATGGGGTCAAGCTCGGCAAGGGTCTCGCGCAAAAGGGGCGTCAATACGCCAAAGGCCAGCCAGGGCTTAAGTTCATCCGCGCACTCGCCAGGGGGAGCCTTCTTCCTTCCCGCCGCGCACAGGGCGTCCACCGTGGCCGCGTCAGGCCAGACGGGCGATGCGCCATAGCCTTCGGGCAAGGCGTGCAGCAGTTGCGGCCCGGCCACAAGATCGAGCAAAAGACAGGAGCCGCCGGCCACGCTTTCATCCTGCTCCGGCCCCCCGGACAGGACAAAGGCCAGGGAACGCGCGACAAAATCCGTGTGCGCCCGGCCAAGGCGGCGGCCCGAACAGTATTTGCGCAGACGCATGACCTCCGCCGCAGGCCGGAGAGGGTTGGCCGGGGCATGGGGCGAAGGGAACAACAGCGCTCCGCTTTTGCCCGAACGCGCGATGAGACGGCACTTTCCCCCCCCGTGTAAAGAGGCTGAATACCGTAATCCCGGGGAGCGGGCCATGGATCTTTTCCACCCGCGCTCCTTCCAGCAGTATCGCCAGTTCCGCCGCCAGAAGGCGAAAAGCATGCGCATCCATAACTGTTCCCACTAGCCTGAATATTGCACCAATGCCAGTATATCAGCTGTTTTTACACCGTAAAAACAGGCTGTTGTACAATATATTGCCGAGCATTACCGAACTGCAAATTGTAAAAAGCTCTTTTCTGGTATGCGCTCAAAATCCGAAACGGATTTTGAGCCAAAGGCACGCTGCACTACCCGCTTGCGGGCCGCTTGCCGTAAAAAAAGGCGACCCCAGCCAGGGCCGCCTTGCGTCTGTTCAAGCAAAAGACGAAGCGCCTTATTCGCCGCGCAGATGTTCGTCTTCTTCCTGCTTGCTTTTGCAATTGATGCACAGCTTGGTCACCGGACGCGCCTTGAGCCTGGGCACGCCGATATCGTCACCGCACTCCTCGCACAAGCCGAACACGCCGTCATCCATACGTTGCAAGGTAGCCCTGATTTTTTTAATGAGTTTGCGTTCGCGATCCCGGATGCGCAAGGTAAAGGCCCGGTCGGATTCAACAGTGGCCCGATCGGCAGGATCAGCGCAAATTTCATTGTTATCCGTCATATCTTCAAGAGTCATCTCCCCCTGCTTCAACGCATCCTCAAGCATGGAATTGAGAAGCTCCCGAAAATAATCCAAATCCTTTTGTTCCATCATCCTGACACTCCTGCGAAGTTTATCGCTTCTGCTCCATCATCAAGGCAGATGTGATAGATCACCAGAGGCGTCT
>JAJDJN010000149.1 GCA_030267245.1 Desulfovibrio sp. OttesenSCG-928-A18 | reverse complement strand
GCCCGAATTTTGCGCTAAGCCCGAAATCCGGGCGGCCGCTTGCTGCCGCAAGCGGCCCGCCAGCGAGCAAAGGGAGATCCCCCCTTTGCCTGCAGTTACAATACCATTTATTAAAGGTGCACCGACATGCCGCAATGCGACACCAGTTCCCAACTTCTTTGGGGCCGGAACTTTTTGGCACATCTTGCCGACATGCTCGAATATCCCCCAAGCCGGCTTGTCCCGGCGCTTCTGGCCCTGTGTCTCTTTCTCGCCGCGCCTGCTCCGGACTCCGCCCTGGCAGCCGGCACAGGCTCTACGCCCGCCGCTGCGCAAAAGCAGGCGGCGCAAGCGATCGACCAGGACTGGCGAGCCCTGCTGGCCCGCACATACGCCAGCCCCGAAGAACGCGCCCGGAATCTGGAACTGGCCAGAGCCCTGTTCATGGCCGAAATGCGCCCCGCTCTCGTCCTGGCCGGCATCGGCACCGCCGCCGAGTTCGCGGAAGAAGAAGCGGGAAACAGCTATTACAACGACTCTTACCGCGACAATGATATCAAGGATAGCAGCCGCATCACTGCGGGCCTGATCTGGGAGCTCTACCCCTTTGCCGTAACGCAGCAGCGTCTGACCGACGGCATGCTTGATACCGGGCTCAGCCCCAAGCTGCGCGCGAACCGCTTTTCCGGAAGCCTCAGGAACATTCTGGATACCCTGTCCGCCATCTCCGGCATCAGCGAACGCCACGGCGAACGCGTCAACCTGGAAAACACGCGCTCCGCCATGCGCTTCTGGCAGCTCGGGCCGGAGCTCACCCTCACCGGCAAATACAACAAGCCGGAACCGGCCGGCGAGAAAGAACGCGCTTTGTTCGCGCAGCAAAAAGCCTTTGCCGGACAATGGCTCACCGTGCTCCTTGACGCCTATGACGAAGAAGCGCCGCCAGCGCACCTGGCGGCGATGGAGGCGCGCGGCCTTGTCCCGCACAAACCCTGGGCCGATTACTCCGACAACGAACTGCCTTCCTGGAACCTGTCCGGCGGAAGCCACAACTATTTTCAGGAGCGCTCGTTCCCCGACATGATCCGCTTTGTCTGGGAAAAACGCGCGGACAAGGCGGTCATGGCCATGGCCCAACACTTTGCCGAGGACAAGAGCATAATCCCCGAAACCCGCTGGTGGCTCATAAGCGCCTCATCCAATTATCCGGGGCTGAAGGCCGAGGATTATCAGCGCATAGCGCCCTACCTTGACGGCATCCGCTCCATGGACGACTGCTGGGCCAGCTTCAGCCATATGTACCGCTATGCCCTGAGCTTCGGCGGCTGCGAAGGACGCGGCTTCGACGCCATCAAGGCCGAACGCATGCGCGCCACACGCTTTGACAGCGGCAGCGAAAAGGGCCCGGGCATCCTGCTGCGCAAGCTGGACGCGGCGCCAAGCTTTCCTCTGGACAAAACCCTGTACATGCTTTTTGAATCTTCAAGAAGCGGCACCGAGTTCTATGAGCCGGGCGACGATACCCTGCCCGTGTTCACCAGGGACGTGCTCTTTTTCATGAAATCAGGCCCGCGCCTGCTCCAGCTTGACGGCAAGGAGCTGCGCGAAGCCGCCAGGCGCTCGGGCGCCGGAGCGCAAGCCGGCACTAACCCGGCAGGCGCCAGGCAAGGCAAGGGGCATGCCGAGCTGTTGCAATGGTATATCGAGCAAGGCGCGGCAACGGGCAACTGTCTGGTATTCACTTCACCAAAACAGGCCGCCGAGATCGCCGCGCTGCTGGAAAGCTGGTTTCTACTCATCCACGAGTGCCCGGAAAACGGGCCGCAGCCCATGTTCTACTTCGCCCTGAGCGGCAACCTCATGCACACCGCGCTCCCACGCGTCAAAGGGCGCGCGGCCGCGCTACTCATGGCCCCCATGGAACGCATGTGGTTCTTGCGCCACACGCCCGAGGGGCCGGAATGGTACGAGGCCTCGGCCGAAAAAGGCCTGCCCGCAATCAAACGCGAAAAGACCCCGCCGGTAATCATGTTCGATGCCGCCCTTGTCAGCGCCCTGCGCGACACCTATGCCCGGGAATCCGGCATCCGCTTAATATACAAAATGCGCGAGCGGTTCCCCCCAAGCATCAGCCGCAGCCTCAAGGAAGACCTGGAATATGTGCAGGCCGAAAGCGCGCGGCTGAGAAAAAGCATACGCGAATTGGGGCAAAAGCCCCTCAAGGACTACGAACAGGACGGCATCATCGAGATCATCTGGCGCATCCGCGACCGGGATGACCAGGCAGCCCTGTCGGCCGAACTCTTTGACGCCCTCAAAGACAGAAGCGAACTGCGAACAACCCGCGAGCGTCTGGACAAGATGCTCAATGACGAAGATCAGAACCGCCGCAAGGCGGCCCAACAGGGAGAGCAGCCATGAACAAGGCCTTTACCACCCACCGCGCGGCCGCGACGCCCGCCCGGGCAGACGCCCCCTCCGGCCCCGGCGGACGGCGCGCCTGCCGTCAGATCGGGCGCCTCAACGCCCTGGCCGCCCTTGCCCTTGCCCTTGTCCTTGTGATCACAGCCGCCGGCCTGCCCGCATCACAGGTTGCCGCCGCCGACAAGGAAACCGCGCCCGGCACGGCCAAAGCCGCCGCGCCAGGCACGCGCGAAGCCTATGCCGCGCTGTTGCGCGAAAAACTCCAGTTTAGCGCCAAAGTCATGAACGACTTTGAAAAAAGCGGCTGGTACCAGGACGCCGGCCAGGATACCCAATACAGAGCCCGCAAGGCGGAACAATACGCGCAGCTGCTCTGGAAGCTGCGGGACAACCCCGGAGCGGTACAGCGCATCATGGCTGTAGCCACGGACAGCGCCGACAGCGTTGAAAACCGCGCCGGAAAACTGGACAAGGCCCTGGCATTGCTGGAATCCATGTACAAGCAGAACAGCTACGCGCTCCTGGGCCCCGCCGCCCAAAGGCAGGGCTACGCAAATGACCAGGACGAGTTCGGGCCCCTGCTTGTTGCCGACCAGCAGCAGCGCCGCCTCTACGCCTTTTTGTTCGATCTCTACGATGCCTTTGGCACCGACTTTTTTGCCGACGACAACTGGCACGCGCCGAACCTGCCCATGAATGACGAGCAGCGCAAACGGCTTTTTGACAGCAAGCCCGGACCGGAACTGTTCGAAGCCCTGAAACGCGCCTACGCCGACCGGCCCGACAGATACCAGCTCCTGAACGATGATGAACTGGCCGCGCTGCTGCGGGACCCCAAGGACTTTTCCAGCCAATTCGCCGCAAGACAAAAAATTGAAAAGGTCAAGGAAATGCTGCGCCAGCAAACGGGCTCACTGCCGCTGGACCAGATCCTGCCCGAAGCCGGGGAAGTAGTCACAGCCCCCGGCATGCACCAGTTCCGCCTGCAACGACGGCCGGACGGCAGTGCCTTCACCCCCACTGCAACGTCCACGCCACCGATGGCCGAAGTACCGCTGCTGCCGCAAGGCGGGCTGCCTAACGGGCTGCACATACGCCGGGTCAGCCCCGCCATGCCCCCGGTCCTGAACGAGCTGCTCCTTAATCTGCGCAAAAGGGGCGAGCTCAAATACTTTCAACGGCTGCTGGCAGACAGGACCCTCTCCCCAAAAGAGATGCAGGTGCTGGAATCAATCTTTGCCGCCCCCGGCGCCGCCTTTGTCGAACTGGCCCAAGGCGAGGCCCTTTACGGCCTAAAACTGGACGAACTTGCCCTGTACAACCTTGAATCCGAACCGCGCCCGCAAAACTGGCTGCCCATCTGGCGCGGCAGCCCCCTGGACAGCCTGAGCCCGGTCGGCGCCTATCTGACGCCCTGGGATCTGGCCTCGGCCCCCTACTGGAATCAGGTCGCCATCGAAGGCAACGCGCTGCTGCTTGCCTCGCGCGCGCAAGCGCACGACATCGCGGCGCATGTGGCCAGCCTCAGCATCATGAGCATTGAGGACAATGAACGGCCGGGGCACTATGCACTCTGCGTATACGCGTCAAACACGCATCGCTTGCTCTGGATGCTGCTGCTGGGCAGCGAAGAGGATGTGGATCGTATCTTCGGGCCGGTTGACGCCTTCTGGCTGTATTATCCCTTCTCGACCGGCGAGGCCGGCGACTGGGTTGAACTGCGCCGCGTCGGCGGCAGCGGTAAAGCCCGGCGCCTGGGCCAGGACCCGATCATCAGCCTGCCCGCAGATCTGGACCTGCATGTGCTCAAGCCCATGGGAAAAGCCCTGGACAAGGCCATGGCCATGGAGTCCAGCGTGAATCTGATGCTGCGCATGCAACGGGAGCGGGGCGCGGATCTGCCCAAACGCCTGCAAACTCCGACACAAAAGGATCTGCGCCAACTCGCCCGTAAATACTCGGACCTGTGCCTGGAACTCGGCTACACCGACCCCCTGGAACTGCGCGACGCCATACTGATGCTCCTGGCTACGGACAGCACGCCGGAAAACCTGGCCACCGCGCGCGCCATGCTCGCGGACGAGGCCGCCGGCGACAAACGCCAACGCCTGAGCAAACTTGAACGCTGGGCCATGCAAGTACTTCAAAACGAGATGCAAGCAAAGCCCTGAGCAACCAGGGGGGCTTTGCCCCCCTGGACCCCCCACCAGGGGGCAATGGCCCCCTGGACCCGCAATGGGCCCTGCTGGCGCTCGCGGCGAAATGATGCGGCGCGTCGTTTATACGCGTCGCTTCACGAGGAGTTTGCGATGCGGATCCCAAGCTTTGCACAAGGCGAGCCCTGTTCAAAGCAGGGCGCAGCCAGAAGGCAAGAAAACATCAAGCAGCGCTTCTTTAAATGCACAAGTTAATAATATACCAGGAATAATTATGCCAATCAGCTATCTTGCGGCTGTGGCCTGCGAAGATCAGAAAGTCAACCCGCTGTTCTGCTTCCTCGGCGCGCGGCTCACCCTGGTCGAAGACGGCCGCGCCTGCATCACCATGCCCGCCGCCCAGTGCCTGCGCCAGGGGGGCGGCATGATTGCCGGCGGCATCCTCGCCACCCTGGCCGACGAAGCCATGGCCCACGCCGTGCTCAGCGCGCTGCCCGAAGATCACTTCACCGTCACTGCGGAAATGAACATCCGCTACCTGCGCGCCGCGGACCCGAGCAGGGCCTCGCTCATCAAGGCAAAGGCAAGCGTCGTCAAACTGGGACGAACCCTCTGCGTTGCCGAAGCCTCCGTCATCGACCAGAACGACCGCCAACTCGCCGTCGCCGGCGGTACCTTTTTTGTAAAAGCGCCGTAAACCGGGATCTGTCACCCCGCCGGACTACCCCGCCGGACAAGCACGGCAGGGCGCGTCTGCCCCCGCACCCGCGAACATGAATCCGACCATATGG
>JAJDJN010000148.1 GCA_030267245.1 Desulfovibrio sp. OttesenSCG-928-A18 | reverse complement strand
GCCGGCAAGCTGTATGCAACGGACCAGGATCAGCAGGATGATAATGCACCAGAGGGTGACGTCATCCTGAAAGCGGGTGTAGCCGAGTCTGAAGGCCAGGTCGCCGAGGCCGCCGCCGCCGACGGTTCCGGCCATGGCCGAGTAGCCCACCAGGGCGATGGCCAGCACGGCCACATTGAGCACGATGGAGGGCAAAGCCTCCGGCAGCATTACCCGGAAGATAATTTGCAACGTGCCCGCGCCAAAGGAGCGCGCAGCCTCCACAACGCCCCGATCCACCTCCAGAAAGTTCGCCTCGATGATCCGGGCGGCAAAGGGCGCTGCCGCCACCGTCAGGGGCACTATGGTAGCCATTGTCCCGATCGGCGTGCCCACGATGAGACGGGTAAAGGGCATGATGAAGATGATGAGAATGATAAAGGGGAGCGAGCGCAGGATATCCACCACAAAATCCAGGGCCGCGTAAGCCGGGGCAAGGGGACGAAGACCCTGCGGGCCGGTGATGACCATGAGCATGGACAGGGCAAAGCCGATGATAAAGGACAGCAGGGTGGAGAAAAAGACCATGAACACGGTCTGCCCGAGGGAGAGCAGCAAATCCGGATACACGCGCAAAAAAGACAGGTAAATGGCCCGCCTGCTCCCGCCAAACAGCTCCGCCAAAATACGCCCTTTGCCGGTCAGGGCGTCAAAAGCCCCGAAAGCCGTGAAATAGAGGATGCAGAACAGGGTCAGGACCAGCGAGGCCCGGGCCAGGGTTCTGCTCAGCCCGGGGAGCGCCAGGCGGTCAAGACGCCCGGCCAGAAATTGCCGAAGCCTAGACCACAGCATCTTCAATCAGCTCCCAGTACAGGCGTTTTTCCTGCAGATAATCCAGCACCCGTTCCAGATTTTCCTCACCGACGTTGATAATCAGAAAACCGCGCACGTCATCGATATAGCGTTCCAGCTTGCCGCCGACTATGGAAAAGTCGATGTCAAGGGCCCTGGCCATGGTGGTGATCACCGCGTCCTGGGAAATTTCCCTGGGAAACCAGAGGCGGATGTTGGTGCCGGTGGGTATGAGGGTAAATTCGTCTTCAATGAGCTTTTTCAGGTCCGGCGTGGGCGCGAGAAAAAGGCCGTCGGTTTTGCCGATGCCCTGGGTTACGCCCTTGTCCAGCAACAGCATGCGGTTACAGGAGCGTTTGACCACCTCCATCTGGTGCGTGACCAGCACGATGGTCAGGTCCAGATTGCGGCGGATGTCTTCCAGCAAATCCAAAATTGAGTTGGTCGTTTTGGGGTCAAGGGCGGAGGTGGCCTCGTCGCAAAGCAGAATCTTCGGCGACAGGGCCAGGGCGCGCGCAATGCCCACACGCTGCTTTTGTCCGCCGGACAGGCTCTGGACGCGCTCCTTGCTTTTGTCCGCAAGGCCCACAAGCTGCAGCAGTTCCATGACCCGCCGTTCGCGCTCCTTTGCCGGCGTATGCCAGACCTGAAGGGGAAAGGCCACGTTGTCAAAGACGTTCTTGCTGCCCATAAGATTGAAGGTTTGGAAAATCATGCCCATGTCACGCCGCAACTGCTTGCGGCCGTGGCGGTCAAGGGCCCCGACCTCCTTGCCCATGACCTTGACGCTGCCGGCCTGGTAGTTCTCCAGGGCGTTGAAACAGCGCAGCAGGGTTGACTTGCCCGCCCCCGAGTGGCCGACAATGCCAAAGACCTCACCCTTCTCGATGCGAAAGCTGATATCTTTGAGGACAACAACGTCCCCGTATCGTTTTTCAAGCTTGCTGACTTCAATCATGTCTGTTCCGCGTTCTGACCGCCAGGGGCATGATGCCCCTTGACCCCCCATTTGTGAACGCACAGGTCCTGCTCTGCACCGCGCGCCAGCAGGGCCAATCGCGGGCGCGGCCGCCCGCCGGGGAGCCCGGGCAGGCAAAGCCTTCGGCGGCTCGGGTAATATGCGGCTTGGCGCGCGGCAACAGTACATGAGCGGGCGGTGAAGTTCAACCGCCAGGGGCGGCGCGCTTTGGTAAATTGCTTGCACTCGCGCGCGAAATGAGGCATATAATCTATTGAGGACCAGCCTTGCTGAAGAGCAGCGCCGCCGCCTCAGGCGCTGCTGCGACAGACGTCCTGTACCGGGCTTGGCAGACAGGTTTTTTTGTGCTAGCGTTATTTTGTGTCCGCAAATACCTTGAAAGGGCCTGTCGTTGCGGTGTTGCGGACATATAGGGAAAAGGGGGACTTCCATGCCCGGCGCAGCGTTCATGAAAAGCGCCGTGCTTCAGAAACCTGAAGCGGGACAAACCGTTACCATCGCCATGCGCGAAGGTACCGTGTATCACCTTGATTTCCTCCTTGACGACACGCGTTGCGATGCGAACGGACCGGATATGACGGTCTGTTTTGAGGATACCGCCTGCCTTGTGCTGCGCGGTTTTTTCCCCGCCGCCAACGCGGGGGACTTTTTCCTGGAGTTTCCGGATGGGCTTATGGTTTCAGGCAAAGACATGGCAGACGTGGCTCTGCTCCCCCTCAATGATTTTTCGCCCAGCAGGGTGGAAGGCGAGTTCGTAAGCGACCCGGACCACCCCTCCGCTCTGGTCGGACGCGAGGCTCACGAAACACAGGCCGCGCGGGAATCCGGCCTTGAGGAAGGGGCCGGACTCTTCTCCTTCGCCCATACCCACGGCGGTACGCACTATGAGGCTGACGGCGCGGGGAGCGCCGGCGGCTTCCTCGGCGTTTTCGTCTCCGGTGAGGCGGCCAGAGGCGCCAGCTTCGCGGCTGTCGGTCCGGAATACATCCTGCCGCATTCGTCGGATGAATCCCTGGTGCCCATGCCCAGCCCGGGCGGCCGCGCACTGGCCGAACTGGACCCGGGTGCGCTGCAGCCCGGCGCTCTGCTTGGCGGGGTGGCCACCTTTATGCCCGCCCTTGAGCGCCACGACGAGTTGCTGGAAATGCAGGATCTGCTCAGCAGCATCCCCTCGACGCGGCCGGAGCAGGCCGGAACAGCTCCAGGCGCCCAACACAGCGCGCCGGTGTTCGAAAGTTTGTTCCTGGCCAGCCAGGATCTGGACTTCCTCTTCGGGCATGACCCTGGCGGCGGCATCATCGCCGATTCTTTCGCAAACCATCCCGGAAGCCAGGCCGATGCCCTGGACGACAGCGCCGACATGCTCATGCTCGCCTTTCTCCGCATGAGCACCTGGTAAAGCCCCCCCCAATTCCCCGGGCAGGTGTTTTTTTGCCCGGCTCCCCCCTTTTCTCCGCGCATGAGCGTACTTATTGTAAGTTCGAGAAAGCACTGTTGCTTGCTTAACGGCGGGCAAGGCTCGTCTGCGCTCCTTTGACTGCCGGAGACATGACAGGGTCATTTATCAGGAGGAGGATTATATGGCCAAAGCAAAAAAACACAGCTTCAAGGCGGAAACCCAAAAGGTTCTCTCCATTTTGACTCACTCCCTGTATACCAACAGGGAGATTTTTCTGCGCGAACTCTTGTCCAACGCCTCGGACGCCCTGGACAAGCTGCGCTTTTTGCAAAGCAGGGGCGAGACCATTCGCGATGCCGGGCTGCCCCTGGAAATACGCATCCATGCCGACAAGGAAAAGAACATTCTTGAAATCAGCGATAGCGGCCTCGGCATGACGGAAAAGGAACTGGTCGAAAACCTCGGCACCATCGCCAAATCAGGTTCCGAGCAGTTTATCAGGGATATGACGGCCTCGGGCGACGCCCCGGCCGACGCGGCTGGGGAAAACGCCGCCGGCGCTACAGCGGCAAACGCCGCCGCCGATCCGGAAAACAACGGCCCGCGCGACCAGGAAACCGCAGAAACGCCGCCTTCGACCGCCGACATCATCGGCCGCTTCGGCATCGGCTTTTATTCGGTCTTCATGGTGGCCGAGGCCGTGGATGTCATCTCGCTTCCGGCCCTTGGCAATGAAGGCGCGCACACCTGGTCCTCAAGCGGCGCAGGCAGCTTCAGCGTCAAGGAACTGGACGAGACCACGGAAGGGGACGAGAACGCCATGCCCCGGCGCGGTACGCGCATCCGGATCCGGCTCAAGGAAGACGCCAAAGAATTTCTGGAAAAATACCGCCTGGAAGCCGTCATTCGCAAACATTCAAATTTCTTGTCTTTCCCCATATACCTGGATGACGAGCGGGTGAACACCACCCCGGCGCTCTGGCGCGAACCCAAGTTCTCCATCAGCCCGCAGCAATATACGGATTTTTACAGCTACCTGACCTACGATGACAAGCCGCCCCTGGACTACATCCACCTTTCCGTGGATGCGCCGGTGCAGTTCAACGCCCTGATCTTCATCCCCGATTCGCCGCAGGACTTCTTTGGCGAACGCCAGGGCGACTGGGGGCTTGACCTCTATGTCAGACGCGTACTCATAGAACGGTCGAACAGCGAGCTTGTCCCGCAGTACCTGGCCTTTCTCAAAGGGGTTGTGGATACAGAGGATCTGCCCCTGAATATTTCCCGCGAAACGCTGCAGGAGAATATCCTCCTGCGCAAGATATCCCAGACCATCGTCAAACAGCTGCTCAAACACCTGGAAAAAATGGCGGAAAGCGACAGCGGCAAGTATGAGGCCTTCTGGCGGCTGCACGGCAAATACTTCAAATTCGCCTTCAATGACTACCTGCAACGCGATCATGTGGCCCCGCTCATGCGCTTCAGTTCCTCCGCCTCTGACAAGGGGGAACTGATCAGCCTGGACCAGTATCTGGGCCGGGCCAGGGCGGGACAGAAGGAAATCTGGCATGTGGCGGCGCCCACACCCGAGGCGGCCAGGGTCAACCCCTATATGGAGCGCTTTCGCCGCAAAGGCATAGAGGTTCTGTACCTGCTGGAGCCGGTGGATGAATTCGCCCTGGAATCCCTCGGCAAATACAAGGACCATCCCTTCAAGTCCGTGGAGCGGGCGGAGGCGGCGGACCTGGAAGCCTTCCCGGATCTGGATGAAGCCGCACCGACTGCCCAAGGCCTGAGCCCGGAGGAAAAAGCCTCCCTGGAACCGCTGCTTGAACGCATGCGCGCCATCCTGGGCGACAGAGTCAAAGAAATTCGCGTGTCGGACCGTATCTCGGGCAGCCCGGCAGTGCTGGTCTCGCCCGAAGGCGTGAGCTCTTCCATGGAAAAGCTCATCCGGGTCATGCAGAAAGATGAAAGCATCCCGCAAAAAATTTTGGAGATAAATCCGGAACACCCCCTGTTCCGCTCCCTGCTGCGCATCCTCGCGGCCAAGGCCGATACGGACCTTATCCCGGATTTTATAAACAGCCTTTTTGATAATGTGCAGCTTCTGGACGGATACCTCGGCGACCCCCACCTCATGGCCGACCGCAACCTGAAGCTTATCAGCAAAGCCGCCTCCTGGTATGCCGAACTGCCGAGCTCCTGA
>JAJDJN010000147.1 GCA_030267245.1 Desulfovibrio sp. OttesenSCG-928-A18 | reverse complement strand
GTGCAGACCTCCAAATATGACGACCAGACAAGGACTTTTTGCACCAATCCCGAAGGCTTTGTCACCCTGGAAAATTATCAGGATTTTGTATGCGTGAACGGCCACGCCTTCCGGGACCGGAAGTCCGGAAACACGAATTTTGCCTTTTTATCCAAAGTGGTGCTCACCGACCCGGTCTCGGACAACCAGGGCTACGGCGTGGCCCTGGGCAAACTGGCGACTCTTATCGGGGGCGGCAGGCCGATTTTGCAGCGCTTTGGCGATCTGAAACGCGGGCGGCGTTCCACATGGAACCGTATCGGCAAAAGCTCCATTGAACCCACCATGCGCGACGTCACTCCCGGGGATATCGCCATGGCCCTGCCCGAACGCATAGTTTACAATCTGGTGGACGGTCTGCAACAGCTTGGCCATGTGGTCCCCGGCGTGGATAATGATGAAACGCTGCTCTATGCGCCGGAAATAAAATTTTTCGCAACCCAGGTGGAAACCGACGGCAATCTGCAAACGGCGTTGCCGGGCCTGTATGTCGCGGGAGACGGCCCGGGGGTCTCGGGCAATATTGTAGCCGCCGCAGCCACAGGCATCATACCCGCTCGCGCCATTCTTGCCGGCCCTGATATGCCGGGCGCGCCAGGGAAAAAGGCGCCGCCCGCGACAAAAGGCAAAGCGTCTGTCCAGCCCGGATTTTGCGCTTCGCGCAAAACCCGGGCTAGACAGACGCTGCGGAGCGAACACACTTTTTAAAAGTGAATTTGCTCCGGACCCAATGCCCCGGCCCGCCCTTGCGGCCGGGGAGGCATCAGTCCCGCATGCTTTGTGCAAAAGCGTGCATACGCGGAGTGTTCATGGTACGTTGATCATATAAGGAGAGTCGGCGGGTGCTGGCCGCCGCTCATGCAAACCGGCGCTTTTCACGCGCCGAACACGGAGTGAAACTGATGCCTAGATTTCTGCACGCGGCTTGCGGCAATAATGACAAAACCCGTACCACGCGTGAATTTGACCAGGGCGATTGGGAAGAGGTGCGCATGGACGTAAGCGAAGAAGCGCGTCCGGATGTTATCGCATCCTTGCTGGACATGCCCATGGTCCCGGACGCTTATTTTGACGCTGTGTTCACGGCCCACAGCCTGGAGCGCATGTATCCGCACCAGGTGGGCTCGGCGCTTGCCAATATCATGCGGGTGCTCAAGCATGACGGCTATCTTGTGGTGACCGCCGCGGATATCCAGGCGGCCTGCGCTCTGGTGGCCGAGGACAAGCTCCTTGAGCCGGCTTATGACTCCCCGGCCGGTCCCGTGGCGCCCCTGGACATCCTCTACGGCTTCCGCCCGGCCCTGGCCGCCGGCTATGAGCGCCATGCCTGCAAATGCGGCTTTACATCGCGCGCCCTTACCGGCACCCTTGCCCAGGCCGGTTTTGTGTCCCTCTGGTCGGCCAGGAATCCGGACACCTTCACCCTCGTCTCCCTGGCGACCAAGGCGCAGAAGTCCGAGGAGGAGCTTAAGGATCTGGCCTCAAGGCACTTCGGGTCTTAGTCAGGATTCCGCGCGAAGCGCAATACTTCAGGTTAACAGGCCAGTCCGTGTGCTTCGTGCAAGATCCAGCTTGGCACACTGCCCGGCCATGGTGTGCAGTGCCCGGCAAGGCCGGTATTTGGCATGCAAAAGCCCGACCTTTCCATCTTCCCCCTTGAGCCCGGCGTGTATCTCTATAAGGATGCCACCGGGCGCATTCTCTATGTAGGCAAGGCCCGCCGCCTGCGCAACCGCATCGCCTCCTACTTTCGCGAAGCGTCTTCCCTCTCGTCCAAGACCCGGCACATGCTGCAGCATGCCGTGAGCATCGACATCCTGCGCACCAGCACGGAAAAAGAAGCCCTGCTTCTGGAAGCGAGCCTGATCAAGAAGCACAGGCCGCGCTATAATATCGTTCTGAGGGACGACAAGGAATATCTGCTCTTTCGCATCCGCCGCGAGCATCAGTACCCCAGGGTGGAACTTGTGCGCAGAAACCAGGCCAGGGAGCGGAAACAGCGGAACAGCCGGGGCGGTCCGGAGGGGCGGGACAAGGACGCGCTCTTTTTCGGTCCCTTTTCCTCTGGCCTGGCCGCCCGGGAAACCTGGAAGCTCATGCACCGGTATTTTCCCCTGCGCCGCTGCAACGACCGCGCCTTTGCCAACCGCACGCGGCCCTGCCTTTACTACGATATGGGGCTATGCCTCGCTCCCTGTGTATTGCCGGTGGCGCAAGAAGAATACCAGGCCCTGCTGGCCCGCGTGATCCTGCTTTTGTCCGGAAAGTCGCGGGAACTGCTGCATGAACTGCGCGAAAGCATGCAGCGGGCCTCGGTGGAGTTGCGCTTTGAAGACGCCGCCCGCTACCGGGACCAGTTGCGGGCTGTTGAACGCACCGTCGAGCGGCAGTCCGTGGTGCTTTCGCACAACAGGACCCTGGATCTGGTGGGGGTGGCCGAAATACCCGAAGGCCTCGCCCTGGGGGTGCTTTTTGTGCGCGAAGGCCTGCTGCTAGACGGCAGCAACTTTTTCTGGCCCGCTTTGTCCGTTGAGGATACGCCGGAATTGATCACCGGCTTTCTGGCCCAGTTTTATCTCGGCCGCAAGGGCATGGGGGAAAGCATCCCCCCGCGCATTGTGGTCCCCTGGCTGCCGGAGGGGCAGGGCTCCGAGGCGGAGCTTGCCGGCGATGAGCGGAATTTGCACGACGCCGGGACTCCTGGCGCGGCGGATGAACCGGACGGCAGGGAAGATCGCCTGCAGGCGCTGGAGGCCGCACTGACCGAAATACGGGGCAAGCCCGTGCATGTGACAAAACCCCGGGACCAGGATGAGGACAAACTTGTGCTCATGGCGGCGGCAACCGCGCGCGAAGCGGTCAGGGGCTCCGCCCTTTCTTCCATGGCCGAACTACTGGCCCGCCGCCTGCGCAGCGCGAAAGCGGTGCGGCGCATTGAGGTGGTGGACATTTCGCACACAGGAGGCAAGCAGACCAGGGCCGGTATGGTGGTATTTGAGGATGAGCAGCCGGTGACGCGGGATTTTCGCACTTACAAGCTGGACCAGGATCTGGCCGAGGCCGGGGCGGACGCGGGCGATGACTATGCCGCCCTGTCGGCCTGGGCGCGGCGCCGGGCCAGGGCGGGACCGCCCTGGCCGGATCTGCTGCTGGTGGACGGGGGAAAGGGGCAATTGGCGGCGGTGCGCAGGGCCTTTGCCGGGGCCGGAGTTGAGGCGGGCGGCGGGGATTTCATGCTGGCCTCCATTGCCAAGGCCAGGGATGAGGCGGGCCGGGCGGACCGACGGGCAGGCAATGTCAGCGACCGTATTTTTCTGCCCGACAGAAGCAACCCCCTGCCCCTTGCTTCCGGCAGCCCGGAACTGCTCTTTTTGCAGCGGCTGCGCGATGCCGCCCATGATTTTGTTATCGGCAGACATCGCAGGGCCAGGGCGGCCGCCACCTTGTCAGGCGAACTGACCCGGCTGCCAGGCGTCGGCCCCGGCCTTGCCAGAACGCTTTTTGAACGCTTCGGCTCCCTGGCCGCCATGGCCGATGCGGGCGAAGAAGCGCTGCGTACGGTGCCGGGAATCGGAAAGGTCCGGGCAAAGGCTATTGCCGAGCGGCTGGCAATGCTGTTAGAAAAAGGCGAGGGAGTATAGAAAAGGCGAAGTATTGATGGTAGCGACACTGCTCATAGTCGATGACGACCTGCTGTTCTGCGAAGCCTTGCACACCAGCCTGATGGGCAAAGGGTACAAGGTTCTCGTCGCCGGCACCCTGGCCAGGGCGCGGGAACTGCTGAAAAAGCACTCCGTGGACGTGGTGTTCATTGACGTGCAACTGCCGGACGGCAACGGGCTTGACCTGCTCTCCGGCCTCGCCCTGCTGCCGGACCCGCCTGAAGCCATCGTGATCACGGCCCAGGGGGACCCGGACGGGGCCGAGGCGGCCATCAACACCGGCGCCTGGGACTATGTGCAAAAACCCGCGCACATGGGCGATATCCAGGTCATGGTGCAACGGGCGCTGCAGATGCGCGAGCGCAAGCAGCAGATGCCCGCCATCACCGGCGAGAGCGGCTTTGTGGGCAACAGCCGCAGCATGCGCATGGCCCTGCTGCAGATGTTTGAAGCCGCCCAAAGCGACGCGCCCGCGTTGATCATCGGTGAAACCGGCACCGGCAAGGAACTCATAGCCCGCACAGTGCACAAGAACAGCCGCAGGGCCCAAGGCCCCTTTGTGGTGGTGGATTGCGGGGCCATTTCACCCACATTGCTTGAAAGCGAACTGTTCGGCAGTGTGCGCGGGGCCTTTACCGGCGCCACCCAGGCCCGCGAGGGCCTGGTCATACAGGCCGACGGCGGGACGCTCTTTCTGGACGAAGTGGGGGAACTGACGCTGGACCAGCAGAAGGTTTTTCTCCGGCTGCTGCAGGAGCACAGCTTCCGGCCCCTGGGCGGCACCGGGGAACGCAACAGCGATTTTCGCATTGTCGCGGCCACAAACAGAAACCTGGCGGAAATGGTCGATGCCGGAACCTTTCGCCCGGATCTCTTTTTCCGCCTGCAGGGACTGACCATTGAGACGCCGCCCGTGCGCAACCGGGGCAATGATGTTTTTCTGCTCGTGCAGCATGCCCTCAGGCGCGCCATTGCCAAATATGACATGAAGCCCAAGGTCTTTGCTTCCGACGCCCTGGAGGCCCTGGCCTCCTATTCCTGGCCGGGTAACGTGCGCGAAATCCTGTACACCGTGGAAGCAGCCGCCCTGACCTCTGCCGAGGATCCGCTGATTTTGCAGCAGCACCTGTCCGTGCACCTGCGCGCCCAGGTCGCCCGCTCACGCATTGAAGAGCAGGCGCCGGTCAAGGCCGCGCCTTTGCCCCCTTTGCCGCCTTTGCCGGCGGCGGTAGACAGCCCCGAAGCGGAGCCACCTTCGCCCCCGGTCAGGACGGATGCAAGGCCTTTGCAGGAAGCGCCGCCCTCTGCGGGGCGGACGGACAGCGCCTTTGCCGCTTCCGACATTGCCCCCGCCCGGGGCGAGGGCATGAGCGGCCAGGGCGGGCCCGCCATGCGGGAAGAAAGGGAAAAAACGGAGTTGCCCCGGGCAAGCGGGAGCGAAGCGGGAGACCAGGTTGCGGCAAGGGCCGACGCCTCGGCTGCCGCGCCCTTTTCCGCGCCGCCGGCCGCCGATGCCGCACACTCAAGACCCAGTACCTGGCAGGTCTTTCAGGAACAGGAGCTTTTTGCCGTCAAACGCAAATATCTTTTGGATCTGCTTGCCTGGGCGGGGGGCAGCGTGCCGGCGGCGGCCCAGGCGGCCGGCATCTCCCGGCAGCGCCTGTACGCGCTGCTGCGCGAGCACAACATCACCCGCCGCTGGCGTGAAGGGGAATGAGCCGCCAAAGGGGCTCCGCCCCTTTGGGA
>JAJDJN010000146.1 GCA_030267245.1 Desulfovibrio sp. OttesenSCG-928-A18 | reverse complement strand
TCGGCCTTGCGCTTCCGGGCAACGGCACCATCCCGGCGGTATCCGCGGATCGCATCCGCCTTGCCAAACAGGCGGGCATGCGGGTCATGGATTTACTGGAAAAAAAGCTCACGCCCCGGGCCATAGTCAGCCGGCAGTCCGTGGCCAACGCCGTGGCCGTGGACATGGCCCTTGGCGGATCGTCAAACACGGTGCTGCACCTGCCCGCGATTTTTCGCGAGGCGCAGCTTCCCCTGACTCTGGACATATTTGACGAAATCAGCCGCAAGACGCCTAATTTATGCAAACTGTCCCCGGCCGGTCCCTATCACATCGAAGACCTGCACGAAGCGGGCGGCATCCCGGCGGTCATGGCGGAACTTTTGGCGGGCGGCCTGATCGACGGTCAGGCCCTGTCCGTAACAGGAAAAAGCGTTGCCGAAAACCTGGCCCGGCTCAAGGCGGCCAACCGCAATCCCGAGGTGATCCGGCCCCTGGACAGGCCGCACACGGCTGAAGGCGGCATTGCCATCCTCAGGGGCAACCTGGCGCCTGACGGGGCGGTGGTCAAACAATTCGCCGTGCTGCCCTCCATGATGACGCGCACCGTGAGCGCAAAGGTCTATGATTCGGAAGAAGAGGCCGTGAGCGCGATTCTGGACGGAAAAATCCGGGCCGGCGACTGCGTGGTGGTGCGCTATGAAGGCCCGCGCGGCGGCCCCGGCATGCGCGAGATGCTCACCCCCACTTCGGCCATTGCCGGCATGGGCCTGGACGGCGATGTGGCGCTTATCACGGACGGCCGCTTTTCTGGCGGCTCACGCGGCGCGGCCATCGGGCACATTTCGCCTGAAGCTGCCGAGGGCGGCCTTATCGGCCTTGTCAGGGACGGCGACCGTATACTTATCGATATCCCCGGGCGCAAGCTGGAACTGCTTGTGGACGCGGCCGAACTGGACGCGCGCCTCAAGGACTTCGTGCCAAGATCCAGGCCGCTGGCCTCGTCCTTCCTGCGCCGCTATGCCCGGCAGGTAAGTTCGGCCTCCACCGGCGCCGTCTATACCGAGCCGGACCAGGGGCAGTGATCCATGCCGGCATACGGTGAACTATTCATATTGGTCAGCCCGAGGGGAAAACGCAGCCTGAAACGACTGCGGGAAGGACATGACATACACGGCAATGACGGCATCATCCCGGCCGCCCTTGTGGCCGAATCCGATTACGGCGTTGAAGTGCGTACCCTGCAAGGGGTGCCCTACCGCATCTACAAACCCACCCTGTACGATCTGGTCAGGGGAATAAAGCGCCAGACGCAGATCATTTACCCCAAAGATATCGGATATATATGCATGCGACTGGGAATCGGCAACGGCACCAGGGTCATTGAGGCCGGTTCCGGCTCCGGCAGTCTGACCATAGCCCTTTCCTGGTTCAGCGGCGAAAAGGGGCGGGTGTATACCTACGAGGCGCGCGAGGAGTTTTATGAACTTTGCGCCAAGAACCTGGCCTGGGCTGGGGTGGGGGACAACGTAACCAGACATCTGCGTGATATTGCAGATGGTTTTGAGCAAAAGGACGCGGACGCCCTGTTCCTGGATGTGCGCACACCCTGGGAATACCTGCCACAGGTGGCGGCGGCGGTCAGGCCCGGGGCCGCCCTGGCCTTTCTGGTGCCGACGGTGGAACAGATATCCCTGCTGCTCAAGGCTATGGAAACAGGACCTTTTGACGATATGGAAGTGGAGGAAGTGCTGGTCAGGGGCTGGAAACCCGTGGCCGACCGCTTGCGTCCCAATGATCGCATGGTGGCCCACACCGGATTTTTGCTCTTTGCCCGCAAGCAGGAGCGCTCGGCGGACTTTGAGTCCCTCAAGCCGCTGGGAACGCGGGAGCGCAAGCAGAAAAAGGCCCTGGAAGAACGGCTGCGCCAAACGCGGCAGGAAGAGGATGCATCATGATCAGAGCAGGACAGAGCGGCCACCGCGTGACCTTGAACCGCAAGGATATGATTGTTTTTGAACAGCGGCTCATCGACTGCATTTCCAGGCTTATCCCCTTTACCAGCCACAGCATGCACTTTCCGCGCGCCAATACGGAGACAAGCGCCACCTGGATCGCCGGGGAAAAAAGGCTGCTGCTGCCCGTTGCCGATGCAAAGGGCGACACCCTGGGCGTTTTTGTGGCCAGGGGCGCGGACCCCAAATGTTCACCCGGCCTGATGCCCTTGTGGCCCGCCTTGAGCGAGCTTATCGCGGACAATCTGCTCCAATACAAGCGCAGCCTCAGCGATCCTGTAACGGGCTTGTTTTCCAGGCATTACCTTTTACATTGCATGGAACGCGAAATTGAAACCCTGCGCGACCCCATCCGCCAGGCTCCGCCAAAGCCGGGCACGGCCACGGACCCGGCCGCGGGCAGCATAGCGCGCGGCGCGGCCAGGAGCAGCGCCGACGGGCTGGTGCAGGGCGAGGTGGAACCGGCGCGCCGCTCCTGCCTGGGCACCCTGGTGGTCCGCCTGGCCGCCCTGCGGGATGTGGTCAGGGAATTCGGCTATCAGTTCGCGGACGAACTCATGGCCGCCCTGGCCGACGCGCTGACCGGCATCTGCCCCGGCCAGGCCCTGGCCGCGCGCACCGGGGATTCCGAATTCGCGGTGCTGCTCCCTGCCTCCGGCCCCCGCGCATGCAGACGGCTGGCAGCGGACATAGTGCAGACCCTCAGGCAGGTTTATGTGGTGCACCCCCTGCGCCGCGAGGCCGTGGGCATCTCCGCCTCCGTCGGCTATACATTTTATCCGCAGGACGTGGCGGGCAAGCTTTTTGTCCGCCCCTCGGCCGAGCAGGCGCGTCTTGTGCTGCGCAAGGCCCGTCTGGCCGCGGCCATTGCCGGCGAAGGCGTGCCCATGCTCCCCGGCCGTGCCGACCAGGACGGAGTAATGGGCTTTGGCCGCATCCTGGCCGAAGGCGGCTGGGTCACGGAGAACCTGCCCCTGTCGCGGGTTATGGTCAGTCTGGGGGCGAACATGCACGCGCGCGAAGGCCAGCGTTTTTCCGTCTGGTCCACCCGCTACCCCGCGCAGATGCCGGCGCAGCGTTTTTCCAGCCAGTTCGCCGGCGCGCCGCATGGCTCCGCCCCGGCCATTGCCCAGGGACCGGCCCAGAGCGGCGGCACAGCCCCTTTGTATAAAGGGGAAATAGTGCTCATGGAGGTCTACGCCGATCATGCGCAAGCGGAAATCATCCACCTGGGGGAACCGGGCTGGAACATCGGCCCCGGGGACCATCTGGTGCTGCTGCCGGACGAAAAGGGCAGCCTCGCCCGCGGACGGGGCGGCGAACCCAAAGTTGACGCCGCAACAGGCTTGTTGCGCCACGGCGACTTTCTTGCCGACTGGGCCGAAGCGCGCGACAAGTGCGACAGCTTCGCCCTTGCCCTGATCCGGCTCGCGCCCTCGGGAAAAAGCGGCTTTTATGCCGACCTGCTGAACGACGCCTCGGCCGATGCGGAGGATGAAGAAGCCGCCCTCGGGCGCGATCCGGATGCCGCCGATCCGCAAAGCGAAGAGCCGGCAAGCTATGACGAGGACAACGGCGAAAGCGGCCTTGCGCACCCGGGCCGCTTCATGTCCGAAGCTGTGGCCCTGTGCCAGGAGGAGTTGGGCGCTTCGGTAATCGGCGGCCGCTACAGCCTGAACAGTCTGATCTTCTTTCACCCCCTGCGGAATCTGCAAAAAGAGCTCCCTGCCCTGAAAGACAAATACGAAAAGCTCTCGAAGGAAATCGCCGAACGCCTGCGCCTTGAGGTGGCGGTGGGCATCGCCCCGCACCCCTGTCTGGATTTTCGCAAGGCCGACGCCCTGGACAACTGCCGCAAGGCACTGGAATACGCCATCCTTTTATCGAGGCCGCATGTGGGGCTGCTTGATTCGCTGGCCCTGAACATCAGCGCGGACAAACGCTTCAGCCAGGGCGACACCTTCGGAGCAATCAAGGAGTATCAGCAGGCCCTCCTGGCGGACGAAAGCAACGGCATGGCCTGGAACTCCCTCGGCATCTGTCTGGCCGGCCTGTCGCGGCATGCCGAGGCGGAGCGGCATTTTGCCAAGGCCCTGGAGTGCAACCCCAAAGACGCCATGGCGCTGTATAACCTGGGACACATGCATCAGTCCCAGGGCCAACTGGCCGAAGCGCGCTCACGCTATGAGGATTGCCTGACCCTGGAGCCGGATCACCTCTACGCCATGGTCCGGCTCGGACAGTTGTCGGAAAGCGTCGGCGACACCGGGGCGGCCCGCAAATGGTATGAAAAGGCGGCCATACTGCCCGGCGGCGAGAGTCTGACCTACCGTCATTTTGCCCGGCTGTGCATCAGCGAGGGCAAGCAGGACGAAGCGCGCGAACACCTGCATGAAGCCCTGCTTTATGACCCGCAGGACGCCCTGTCCATGGCCCTTTTGGCCGGACTTTACCTTGACGGCGGTGAAGACCCGGAAATGGCCGCCTCCCTGGCCCGCCAGAGCGTTTCCCTGCGGCCGGATCTCAAGGCGGGCTGGCTGCAGCTCTCACGCGCGCTGGAAATAGCAGGCAGCGGCAAAGAAGCCGATGAAGCCAGACTCAAGGCCGGCTGAGTCGAAGTTTGCGTTAGGCGCCGAGGCGCTTTGCCCATCGGACTCCCCCGGCCAAGGACAGCGCCCCCTCGCACCCACACATATGGATCGGCAATACGGGTGCTCCGCGAATAAGAGGCGACAATATGGGGGGTCAAGGGGCATCATGCCCCTTGTGGGGAGTCGAGATGGGCAAAGCCCCTCTGGCCCAGCCGGAGGCGTATCAATGATACGATGGCGGATGATGGAGCAGCTTACCAGTATTTCATGGCAAGGAAAGGCAGCATGTCACATTATGCGAAACTACAGGAACGCTTGCGCGCCAACCCGCGTCGCTGGCTGGTGACCGGGGCGGCCGGCTTTATCGGTTCCAACCTGACCGAAAGCCTGTTGCGCCTCGGTCAGACCGTGGTCGGTCTGGACAACCTGTCCACCGGCAGCATGGAAAACCTTTATATGCTGCGCGAAGAACTGGACGCGGAACAATGGGAGCGCTTTACCTTTATCAAGGGCGATATCCGCGCTCTTGACGATTGCAGGGCGGCTTGCGCGGGTGCGGACATTGTGCTGCACCAGGCCGCCCTTGGCTCGGTACCGCGCTCCATTGAAGACCCGATACAAAGCAATGCGAACAATATTGACGGGTTCCTGCACATGCTGGTGGCAGCAAGGGATTGCGGCATTCAGCGCTTTGTCTATGCCGCATCCAGTTCCACCTACGGGGATGAGCCAAATTTGCCGAAAATTGAAGAGCGCATCGGCAAGCCCTTGTCCCCCTATGCTGTTACCAAGCTGGTCAATGAACTGTACGCGGATGTTTTTGCCGCGAGCTACGGCTTTCGCAGCATCGGGCTGCGCTATTTCAAT
>JAJDJN010000145.1 GCA_030267245.1 Desulfovibrio sp. OttesenSCG-928-A18 | reverse complement strand
TGGCGATGCGGCTCTAAAAAAAGCGGCCTTCCGGAGAAGGCCGCCCTGTGCACGACTTAGAGCAATTAACGCTTAGGCATGATTGCGCGAAGTTACTTTACTTCGGTAAAATCAGCGTCAACCACGTCATCGTCGTCCTTTCCGGCTTTTGCTCCCGCAGCCCCGGCTCCGGCATCCGCTCCGTGAGCGGCTCCGCCATCTTGGGACTTCTGGGCGTAGAGCTGTTCCGCCAGTTTATGCGAAGCCTTGGACAGATCGTCCATGGCGGACTTGATCGCATCCACTTCTTCCCCTTCCATGGCCTTTTTGAGCGCGGCGGATTTGCCTTCGATGTCGGCTTTGAGCCCGGCATCGACCTTTGCGCCAAGATCGTTCAGGGATTTTTCCGTGGCATAGATGAGCGAGTCCGCATGGTTGCGGACCTCGATCAGTTCCAGTTTCTTCTTGTCTTCATCGGCGTGGGATTCGGCTTCCTTTATCAGGCGCTGGATTTCAGATTCGGAAAGACCGGAGGAGGCAGTGATCTGAATGGTCTGTTCCTTGCCAGTGCCAAGGTCCTTGGCCGACACGTTGACGATGCCGTTGGCGTCAATGTCGAAGGATACTTCAACCTGCGGCAGCCCGCGCGGTGCGGGGGGGATGCCGGTCAGTTCAAAGCGGCCGAGGGTCATGTTGTCGCTCGCCATATTGCGCTCGCCCTGCAGGACGTGGATGGAGACCGAGGGCTGGTTGTCCGCCGCCGTGGTAAAAACCTGGCTGCGGCGGGTGGGGATGGTGGTATTGCGTTCGATAAGACGCGTCATCACCCCGCCCAGGGTTTCAATACCCAGTGACAGCGGCGTAACGTCAAGCAACAGCACATCCTTGACATCACCGGCAAGAATGCCGCCCTGGATGGCGGCTCCCATGGCCACCACTTCGTCCGGGTTCACCGAGCGGTTGGGTTCTTTGCCAAAAAACTCCTGTACGGTCTTCTGGACCAGGGGCATGCGGGTCATGCCGCCCACCAGCACGATCTCATTTATTTCCTTTGCGGAAAGCTCCGCATCGGCCAGGGCTTTTTTGCAGGGCTCCATGGTTTTTTGAACCAGATCTTCCACAAGGGATTCCAGCTTGGCCCGCGACAGCTTCATGAGCAAATGTTTGGGGCCAGCCTGATCGGCGGTGATAAAGGGCAGATTCACCTCGGTTTCCATGGAGGTGGAGAGGTCCTTTTTGGCCTTTTCCGCCGCTTCCTTCAGGCGTTGCAGGGCAAGCCGGTCCTTGGAAAGATCGATGCCGTTTTCCTTTTTGAATTCGTCCACCAGCCAGTTGATGATCCGCTGGTCGAAGTCTTCGCCTCCAAGGAAGGTGTTGCCGTTGGTGGCCCGAACTTCCACAACTCCGTCGCCCACTTCCAGGATGGATATATCAAATGTGCCGCCGCCAAGGTCGAAGACGGCGATTTTTTCATTGGCCTTGCGGTCCGCCCCATAGGCCAGGGAAGCGGCCGTCGGCTCGTTGATGATGCGCTTGACGTCGAGGCCGGCAATGCGCCCGGCGTCTTTGGTGGCCTGACGCTGGGAGTCGTTGAAATAGGCCGGCACAGTGATCACGGCCTCGGTGACGCTTTCGCCAAGGTACGCTTCAGCATCCGCCTTGAGCTTGCCGAGGATCATGGCCGAAACCTCGGCCGAGGTGTAGGTGCGGCCTTCAATTTCAACAGCGGCATCACCGTTTTTATCAGCAACAATCTTGTACGGACTGTGCTTTTTCCAATCCTGAATTTCAGGCGTGCTCGCTTTTCTGCCTATCAGGCGCTTGATGCCAAAAATGGTGCGCTCCGGGTTGGTCACAGCCTGGCGCTTGGCAATATCGCCCACAAGGCGCTCCTTGTCCGTGAAACCCACAATGGACGGGGTGGTGCGGCCCCCTTCCGGGTTGGTAACGCATTTGGCGTCCTTGCCTTCCATAACGAAGACACAGGAGTTGGTCGTGCCAAGGTCTATTCCGATTATCTTGCCCATGATAAAGAATCCTCCTCAAAAAATACGCAGAGTAATTTTTAATTCCAGGCGCCGTGACTCTTCCCGGGCAGTTGGTCTGCAACCCGCCCCGCGCTCTCCCGCGGCGTTTTACTTTCCCGGGCCTGGAGTGCAATATTTTCTGTAAAAGTAAGATCGTTTTTGCTTCCGTCCAGAGCCGGGAGCGAAAAAAACATCGGAAGTCATATTTTTTTCCCATATTCGAAAAAAGTGCTTGACGAGTTAAAACTAGAAGCGTAGTTATATAGTCATGACAACAAACGTAGACATGTAGTCATGTCTTAGCCACACTGGAGGAATCATGAGAACGGAATTTATCGGCACCCTTCCCGAAGACTGGAAGCCCGCGGCCGAGGTTTTCGCCGCCCTGGGAGACACCCTGCGCCAGAAGATTCTGCTGCTGTTCGAACCGCAGGAAGAGCTTTCCATCAAGGATATCGCCGAGGTCTTCCCCCTGAGCCGCACGGCCATCGTCCACCATCTCGGCGTGCTGGAGCGGGCGGGCATCGTGCAATCCAGGCGCGAAGGCAAAGCGGCTTTATATTCCCTGCGCGTGCAGCCGGTGCTGGAAGCTCTGGAAGCCTTGCGCGGCTATATTTTTGAAGAGTTCCCGGAAACAAGGCACAGCGGCGCTCCGGCCCTTGACGGCCACGCGCTGGATATGACGGAAGGAAGCGCCCGGGGCTAACCTGGGCTCGGCCCGGCCCCCGCCAGAAAAATCGACTTCACCCCCTTAACTGTTCGAAGGAGCAGAACCATGCAAAGCCCACGCACTCTCATATCCACCCTGGTTATCTCCCTGTGCCTCAGCCTGGGGCTGCTTCAGTTCGCTCCGGCCGCTGCTCCGGCTTCCTTTACCCTTGGCTTCAGGCATCTTGTGCTTATCCCCTTCGGCGGGCTTTGCACCTTGCTTTCGGGCGGATGTTTGCTGCATGATGTTCTGCAGCGCCGGGGCCAGTCCGGCGCCAGGCTCCTGCAGTGCGCGGGCATGGTGCTTTTTGCGCTTACCGCCGGCATCCTGATCTGGGCCAGAATCTCCTGAGGCAAGGATGCACATGAACAGTGAACAGCAACAGCCGGCGCTTTCGGATCATGAAGAAGCACACGCTCCGGCGCGCCCGGAGCTCACGGCCACAGGCGCCGGGAGGATCACCCTGCTGGGCATGAGCTCCTGCTATGCCCTCGGGACCTTTGCGGACAATTTTTACAAGCAGGCGGCGGTGCTCATAGCCGCCACCTGTCAGATGACCACTGTTCAGAGTCTGGCCACCGTGCTCTTTTCCCTGCCCTTTATTCTGTTCTCCGCCTGGTCGGGCTGGCTGGCGGATCGCGTGTCCAAAAAAAGCATTGTGGTGGCGGCCAAAAGCCTTGAACTGTTCGCCATGCTTGCCGGCGCATATATGCTGCTCTCCCTGAACTGGCCGGGAATCCTGCTGGTCATGTTTCTAATGGCAAGCCAGTCGGCGGTGTTCAGCCCGGCCATCAACGGTTCCATTCCCGAGCTTTTTCCAGCCAGCCAGGTGCCCAGGGTAAACTCGCTTATCAAGCTGGCCTCAACCGCTGCCATCCTGGCGGGCATGGCCCTGGCCGGGGTTTTTATCGACATGCGGCCCCAGGTTTTCGACTCCCTGCGCGACAGTTTTCCCCCCGCGCAGCCTTCCGCGTTCTTTTCCTTTATCTACCCGGACAAAAAGGGCGCCGGGCAGCCCGCCACGGAGCGGACAATGCCCCCGATGCCGTATTTGCCGGCGCCCGTAAGCGACAGCACGCCCCAAAGCAGCGAGGCAACGGCCGCCGAGGACAACGCCCAGGCCCGGGCCATTTACGCCGAGTTTCCCGGCCGGGCGTCAGCGGCCCTGTTTCTCATTTTCGTATCCTGCGCTGGCCTGGCCACCGCCTTCAGCCTGCGCAAACGTCCGGCCGCCGACAAAGGGGACAAGGCCCGGCCCTTCCCCTGGACAGGGCCGCTGGATTCGCTGCGCCACAGTCTTGCCTGCCGCAAGGATCCGGCCCTCTGTCTCGTACTTCTGGCCGATGCCTGGTTCTACGGCATCGCTGTTGTGGCTGTTCTCAGCATTGTCAATATGGCAACGGAACTCGGTTACAGCAAAAGCATGAACGGCCTCATGACCGCCCTTCTCATGACCGGGGTGGCCTTTGGCGCCCTGCTGGCCGGCAGAACGAACGCGGAAAGCTGGAAGCGCCTGCTTGTCCCCTCCGCCCTGGGCATCAGCATCACTCTCGCCCTGTGCGGACTTGCTCCACTCATCCCCACAGCCCTGAACCTGCAGCTGGTATGGATCTTCATCTGCCTGCTCAGTTGCGGCATCTGCGGCGGCATCTACCTCATCCCCCTGGAGAGCTTCATCCAGGTCAGACCTGCCGCGCCGGAAAAGGGCAAGATCATCGCCGTGTCCAATTTCATGAGTTTTTCGGCCATGGCCCTGTTTGGCGCGGCCTTTCAGTTCATCAGCCTGCTGCCGCCAGCCCTGACCTTTGTGCTCTATGGCGCGGGCACCCTGCTCTTCACCTGCCTTGTGAGCGCGAAAAAGCTGTACGCTCTGGAAAAACGCAGCCTGGCCGACGCGGCCCTGAGCCCCCTGGGCAGCTGCATGCAAAGCCTGCTCTCCCTGCGCTACCGCGTGCAGGAGCGGGGGCTGGATTTGCTGCCCCTGCAAGCGCCGCCGCTGGATCGGGAGCATGCGCGGCACAAGCCGGGCCAGACGGCGGGCAAGAAAAAAGCCGCGCCGGACCCGGGGCCGGAAAAGAGCGCCCCGGGCATACTGTTCCTGCCCAACCACCCGGCGCTCATCGACCCGGTACTTGTATATTCCCGCCTGGCCGGACTGCGGCCCCGCCCCCTGGCTGACGAAAGGCATATGCGCGGTCTGCTGCAAGGTCTGGCCAGACGCGTGGCCGGGATTATCACCATCCCCGACATGCAGAAGGACGGACGCAAAGGGGCCGACGGCATCCGCCTGGCCATTGCGGCCCTGGCCGCAAAGCTCAAGGCCGGAGAGAACATCCTGCTCTACCCCTCCGGGCGCATGTACCGCTCGGACAAGGAACGCATCGGCGCCAACTCCGCCGTGCAGCGCCTGCTGGATGAGGTGCCGGACGCACGGGTCGTCCTGGTGCGCAGCAGCGGCCTTTGGGGCAGCAGTTTCAGCCATGCCGGCGGCAAGGAACCTTTTTTCATACCCCGCATGCTTCGCGGCCTGCTCCTGCTGCTGGCCAACGGAATATTTTTTATGCCCCGCCGCCATGTTGTCATGGAGTTTGTGGAAACAGACGAACTGCCCAGGGATGGCGATAAAAACCGCCTGAACCGCTTTCTGGAAGCCTTTTATAATGAAAAGGCCGCACCCCCGGTCTTTGTGCCGCGCTTTTTCTGGTCCGGCTCAAAACGGGATGACGGGTAGTGCGAA
>JAJDJN010000144.1 GCA_030267245.1 Desulfovibrio sp. OttesenSCG-928-A18 | reverse complement strand
TGCCGAAAACTCATGCCCGCACAGTTCCTCGGTCATCGCTTTGACTTTACGAGTTGATACGCCCTGCACATACATCTCGGCCAAGGTGGACACCAAGGCCTTCTCGCTACGCTGATACCGCTCAAAGACCTCCGTAAAAAAACGTCCCTGCCGATCTTGCGGAACGCGCAGTTCCAGCTTGCCAACACGGGTGATCAGCCCCCTTGTAAAACATTCAGCTGAACAGGCTTTTTTTTTCTGTATTTTAGCGTATACTGAAACAGAGTGCATAAATTCGTGCACAACAAGGTTCAGCTTCTGCAAGCCGACCGCCGCAGGGCGAAATCGACCCGGCGCTGTGCCCCCAAGGCATGAGCCGCCAAGGAGAACGACATGAGTGAGCAGTCCGCTCCCGCCAAAGCGCGGGGTCTTCACGAGCACCACCTGAGTGTACCTGAACTTACCCTGCGCGGAATGATTCTGGGCGCGCTGATCACCGTGGTGTTCACCTCTTCCAACGTCTATCTCGGTCTCAAGGTCGGGCTGACCTTTTCTTCCTCCATCCCGGCCGCTGTCATTTCCATGGCCGTGCTGAGCTTTTTCAGCCGTTCCAACATCCTGGAAAACAACATGGTGCAGACCCAGGCCTCGGCCGCCGGCACCTTGTCGGCCGTTATCTTCGTACTGCCCGCCATTCTCATGATCGGTTACTGGAACGGCTTCCACTTCTGGCAGACCATGCTTATCTGCATGGCCGGCGGCGCCCTGGGGGTTATTTTTTCCATCCCCCTGCGCCGCACCATGGTTGTGAACAGCGATCTGCCCTACCCGGAAGGCGTGGCCGCGGCGGAAATCCTCATTGCCGGACACAAGGAGGACGGCGCCAAAGAAGGGGCTGGCGGCGCCAAGGACATTCTCTTCGGCGGCCTCGTTTCTGCTGTGGTCTGCTTTTGCACCACCGGGCTGCATATCCTGACCGACAAATTGCACCTCTGGTTCAGCGCGGGCAAAGCCATTTTTCAGGTGCCCCTCGGCTTCTCCCTCGCCCTGTTAAGCGCCGGCTACCTCATGGGCCTGACTGCCGGGCTGGCCATGTTTATCGGCCTGGTTCTTGCCTGGGGAGCCTTTGTGCCCTATCTGACCAGCCAGTTGGCCGACAGCGCGGGCAGTATTGCGGACATCGCCAACCAGGTCTGGAGTTCGCGGGTGCGCTTTATCGGCGCCGGCACCCTGGCCATTGCCGCTGTCTGGACCCTGCTGACCCTGCTCAAGCCGATGATTGAAGGGGTAAGGCTCTCTTTCAAGGCCATTTCGGACTCAAGCCACGGCGTGACCATCGAGCGCACGGACCAGGATATGTCCATGAAGTCCCTGCTCCTGCTCTCCGTAGCCCTGATACTGGTGCTGGGCGCAAGCTTTTTTTCCTTTGTGAGCGATGCGCCCATTTCAAACCTGCTGGCTTGCGGCCTGGTGCTCTTTGCCGTGATCATGGTCTTTCTCATCGGCCTTTTCATCGCCGCCGCCTGCGGCTATATGGCGGGCCTGATCGGCTCGTCCAACAGCCCCATTTCCGGCATCGGCGTCATTGCCATCATCATCATCTCGCTGCTGCTGGTCCTGGCCGATTCCGTCCTGGGCATCTTTACTTCGGCTGAAGGCCGGCGCTTCGGCATGGCCCTGGCCATTTTCATCACCACAGGCGTGGTCAGCGTGGGTACCATCTCCAACGACAACCTGCAGGATCTGAAAACAGGCTATCTCGTCGGCGCGACGCCGAAAAACCAGCAGATCTCACTGCTGATCGGCTGCGTTGTAGGCGCGTCCATTATCGCGCCGACCTTGAGCCTGCTCTACCAGGCCTACGGCTTTGCCGGCGCCCCCCTGCCCCGCCCGGACATGGACCCGGGTGCCATGCTCTCCGCGCCTCAAGCCACCCTGATGATGACCGTCACCCAGGGCATTTTCGCCCACAATCTTGACTGGAACATGCTGCTGATCGGCATCGTCGCGGGTATCTGCGTCATCGTCGCCGATCAGGTTCTGGCCAGGCTGCGCTTTCCCCTGCGCATCTCCGCCCTGGCGGTCGGCCTTGGCATCTATCTGCCGCCCACTGCAACAGCGGCCATTATTGTCGGCTCCCTGCTGAACCTGGCCGTCAACCGCCGCCTCAAGGCAAAAAACGCGGGCAAGGCCGCCACCGGCTCGGAGCACAACAAAAAGGGCGTGCTCATCGCCTCGGGATTTATTGTGGGGGAAAGCCTCATGGGCGTGGTGCTGGCCATTGTGGTGCTGATAAGCCTGTCCACTGGCCACGGCGAGTCCCCCCTCGGCCTCCAGGGGCTGCTGGACACGATCTTCGGCCCCAACGCCGGACTGATGCTGAATATTGCCAGCGTCCTGGTTTTTGCCGGCATCTGTACGGTGTTTTATAAAAAATCCACATAATCACTCCTGCGCACAAACAGATCACGCACACCGCACAAGGCGCTGAGGGGGCTTTGTCCCCCTCAGTCCTGTTATAAGAAAGCACTTACAAATTGGGTTCAAGAGGCATGGTGCCCCTTGCGTGGGCTCCAAAGTTCCCGCGCCCCTTTGGCCGCCGGAGACATTATGGATGACTCCTTCTCCATATTTATGTATTGTGGCCGGGACATGGCGTATCCGAGTTTTCTCCCTGCATTCAGGATTCTTGCGCATTTTTTTATAAAGAGTTGAGTCATGCCGCGAAAAATACTTCTTGTCGCCGCCCGTGATGTCCGGGGCAGCTATTGGAACATGCATTCAGTCATTGCCTTTGCCGGCAAAAAAGCCCTTACCGCCCCTCTGGGGCTTTTGCAGGTGGCGGCCATGCTGCCGCGCCAGAGCTACGAACCGCGTCTGCTGGACATGAATATTGAAGAACTGGACGACAGTGACCTGGCCTGGGCCGATGCCCTGTTCATTTCCGGCATGAGCACCGCCGCGCGGAGCATAGCGGAGCTGATTCAACGCGCCCGCGCCATGGGTCGCCCGGTTATTGTCGGCGGCGCCCACGCCACCACCGAGTACCACGCGATCAAGGATGCCGACTGTCTGTTCATCGGGGAAGCGGAAGGGATTTGGGAAGTCTTTCTCCGCGACTTTGAAGCGGGCAGATTGAAAAAAGCTTACGCGCATCCCGGAACCGAATCAGAGAGAAAGGCCCTTGTGGCCTTTTTCGGAGACAGCGCCCATATCGCTACGGACAAGCCGTTTCCGGAGTTGGATGCGACGCCCTCGCCCCGCTATGACCTCGCGGACCTTGACGCCTATTACCTTATCCCCATGCAGACAACGCGCGGCTGCCCCAAAAACTGCGAATTCTGCGACATCTGGCTGCGCCATGGCAGAAAACCCAGACATCGCGCTCCCGAAAGAATTATTGCCGATCTTGATGAACTGTACCGGCTTGGCGCGCGCGGCAATATCTTTTTTTCCGACGACAATATCATCGGCGACAGGGAATACGCCCGCACCCTGCTCACAGCCGTCACCCGCTGGCAGGTACGACACAGACGTCCCTATACCTTTTCAGGTGAAGCCAGTCTGGACTTGGCCGAAGATATGGAGATGCTGGAACTCTTCGCCGCCGCCAAGCTTCTTTTTGTCTTTGTGGGGCTGGAAACTCCAAGCAGCGAAAGCCTGAAGGAAGCGAACAAGCAGGTGAACCTCAAGGGTTCCATGGAAGAGCGGGTTGCCATTTTGCAGGGGCAGGGCATTCAGGTAACCGCCGGTTTCATCGTGGGCTTTGACTCGGATCCGGACGATATCCCCCGGCGCATGTCCGATGCCGCTCTGGTCATGGGAATCCCGATCATCATGACCGGCATCCTTCTAGCCCTGCCAGGCACCAGACTGACCATGCGGCTGCAACAGGAAGGCAGACTGTTCGACGCCCATGCCCTGTACTCCAACAGCCACTCCTTCATTCCCAATTTCCAGAGCGCAAAACCCCTGCCTGTTGTTGCCGCCGCCTACCGCGCCACCCTGCAAGGGCTTTACCCGCATGACATGGGCAATTACTTTGAACGCTGCCGCGTCTTTCTCGACCGGCGCAGCAACAAGCGCCGGCCCCTGCAAGAAATATTTGATGAATTGGCGCCGGGAGTGCAGCCTGACCCGGCCATCAGGCTCCCTTCAAAAAAGGCTTCCCTCTCGGATATAAAGAGCCTGCTCATCCTGCTGGGGCGGACCCTGGCCGCACCCCATCGCGCCCAGGCCTTCCGTTTTCTTTTGCACATCTGGCGGCAGCGTCGCGAGCATATAAAAACAGCCTTATTTCTCACAGCGCTGGCCCTACACCTGCGGCAGACCACGCAGGCGTACATGCTCGCGGCCTCGGTATGGGACAATATGCGCGCTCACTTGGAGAGCCTCATGCGCGGGCAAAATCTGCAACTGCCAAGAAGTGCCGGCATCTTCGGCATCACTGACCTGGACGGTGGCGGACCGAACAAGGATGAGGCCGCGGAATCCCCAAAAAGCGGCAAGAGACCGGGGGAAAGGGCAAACGCATGCCGTAGAAGCCTGGCCCGGATCGAATGGGAATTCAAAAAGCTCCCTCCAGAGCACAGGCAATTGCTGCAGGAACACTTTACCGCACTGCGCGAAGACATCGAGGCTGCATGCGCCGACTAGCCCGGAACGGACATGCGCTCTAACCGGGGCAAACAGGACAACAGCATGGACTTTTACGAAGTACTCAGCCGCTACTATGACGGCATCTTTCCGGTCGGGGAGGAGGATATGGCCTTTTTGACCCGGCTTGTGCGGGGTTGCGGCCCTATTCTGGATCTGGGCTGCGGCACGGGCAACAAGACCGAATTTTTTGCCCTTGACGCGGCCGGCGACAACAGAAGCGTCACGGCCATCGACTCTGACAAGGCCATGATCGAGCAGGCGCGAAACGCTCATGCCCGAAGCAATATCCGCTATGAAACCATGGATATGCAGGACATCGACCTCCGGTTAAAACCGGCCTCTTTTGACGCTGTACTCTGCCTCGGCAACACCCTGGTGCACCTCACCGCACAGGATGAAATCAGGGCACTGCTCGGCAAGGTTCACGCCCTGCTGACGGAGCGGGGCCGCCTTCTTATCCAGATACTCAATTATGACCGCATCCTGACGCGCGAGCAGTACAGCCTGCCTCTTCTCGAATCGCATGAAGCCCTGTTCACGCGGCGCTATATATGGAAGGAGGGGGAAATGCGTTTCGTCACAAGCCTGCAGGTAAAAGAAAGCGGCCAAACATTCAGCAACGACATTCCCCTTGTTCCCCTGCGCAAGGCAGAGCTGGATGCGCAACTGGAACTGGCCGGCTTCAGGAGCCGGACATATTACGGCAGCTTCAGCGGTGAAGCATACAGCGACGATTCCTTTGTAAGCATCGTCTGTTGCGAACCATAGAGCAGCGTCCCGCCGCCCTCCGCATCTTTTACAATACCCTAAAAAAATATTGGCCTTTGGCTTTTCCATTCTTTCTTGTGCAATAGCGCCCATATTGCGCTCAGGTTGCGCTCAGGTTGCGTGCGCGGGCTCTTCA
>JAJDJN010000143.1 GCA_030267245.1 Desulfovibrio sp. OttesenSCG-928-A18 | reverse complement strand
CCCAGCCAGGCGATGGTTTTGCCAAGGTGCATCATGTTGACCAGGCCTTCGGCATCCTCGGCCACGTCTTCTTTTTCAAGCCCGTAGCCCATGTTCCAGTATGTGGAGCCGGGGCAGATCATGCCCGAAATCTGAAACAGATGGTTCATGCTGTCAAAAACATGTGTGGCGCCGCCCCTGCGCGCGGCCACCACCGCCGCGCCTATTTTGCCCGCCAGCAGCCTGCCGTTGGCAATGGCCACGAAGCCCGCCCGGTCTATAAGGGCCTTGATTTCGGTGCTCACGTCGGCGAAATAGGTGGGCGAGCCCAGGATGATCGCATCGGCGCGGAACATTTTTTAAGGACTTCGTTCATACAGTCGCTGCTGTTGATGCACTGCCTGTCCTTGCGTTCAAAGCACTTGCGGCAGGCAAGGCAGCCGTGCACCGCCCTTCCGCCCAACTGGTACAGCTCTGTCTCCCAGCCGGCGCTTTCAAGGGGCCTAAGCACGGTGCGCAGCAGATACTCCGTATTGCCCTTTTTACGCGGGCTCCCGTTAACGGCAAAGGCGAACATATTTGCTCCTTATGACAGCTTTTGTCTGGTATGGCGGAGTCCGTAAAGCGCCGCGCCCCACAATCCGGCCTGGGCTTTGCGTATGTGCCAGACCGGCGTGTTGCGCAAGAGCTGTTCCTGACTCGCGCTGGTGTAAAACTCCCGGGCAAAGGCCGGGTGCGACAGCACAGGCACCCTGAGGGCCATGCCGCCGGTGATGTAAAGCCCGCCCAGGGCCAGGGTTTCGAGCACGTAATTGCGGCAGATGCGCCCGTAAAAACGCGCGAACCATTCCAGCACCCGGGGCTGCTCCCCGGCTTTGGCGGTGGCCTCGTGCGGGTGCAGGTCCTGCCCCGTATGAAAGGCGTACAGATCAGCCAGCCCGGAGCCGCTGACCACGGCATCGCCGATCAGGCGCCGGCCCCCTCTTCGCGCGCCCGCGAAAAGGGCGAAGTCCCATTCCTCTTTTCCAATAAAGGGAAAATCCACATGCCCGCCCTCGCTCGGCAGCACCCGGGCGCAGGCCAGGCGTCTGAAAAATTCGTTCCCGCTGTTGCCCGGGCTGGTTTCGGACGCGGCTGCTCCGCCGTTTCGTTCAAAAATCAGCAGCGCCTTGCCAAAGCCCGTTCCCGCCCCGGCCACCGCCACGGGCGCGTCGGCCAGGGCCGTGCCGGAAAGAACGGGCGCCGCGTCCATTTGTTCCGGCATCAGGCAGGCGTATGCCTGGGCGGCAAAGTCGTTTATCAGAAAAACAGCGTCAAGCCCCAGCTCCGCCTTGACCTCACGGGCGGTGATCAGCCAGGGGAGGTTGGATATGCGGCAAAAGGCGTCGTCGCCGTCGCCCTGGATGGGGCCGGCCAGGGCCAGCACGGCCAGGGCAGGCCGGCGGCCGTCGCCCTGCCTTGCCAATGGCGCCCCCGGGCCGGAATGCTCCGGGCCCTGCTCGAACAGGGCCGCTTCATGCCCGGCGCCGGGACTGCGCAAAGCCTTCAGGGCATGGCTGAAAGAGGGATAGTCGGCACCCTTGAGCCAGCGCTCACGCTCAAGGCCAAGAACAGGAGCGCCAAAGCTGTCCGTTTCAGCCCCGAACAGGGCGAAGCGGCTGTTGGTCGCGCCGATATCGCCGGCCAGAATACGCAGATAAGCCATGGGGTCCTGACCTTAAAATTGTGAGCAAGGGGGCCCTGGGGGGGCAAAGCCGCCCCCCACCGGTGCACAAAATACGGGCTAATCGCGGATATGGGAGCCGCCCTTGCTGGTCCGCTGCGCGGTGCCAAGGAGCTTGTCCACGTTGACGGGAATCTTGGGCAGCACCCGCATCAGCTGCATGGGCTGGGCGGGGATGCCGGCAAGCCTGTCCAACTGCAGGGCGCTGTCGGCGCGCATGACAAAGGCGTTGACTTCATCGTCACAGCCGCGCAAAAACTCTCTGCCCTTGCCCGGGGCGGCTTCTTTGCCCTGTTCCGCAAAAGCGCGCAGGGCGGCATGCATGCATTGCGGCGCCGGTTCACGGTATTCAATGGCCATGCGCATTTCATCCCTCGGGGTTGCGGACCAGCGCTTGGCCAGCCAGAACTCGGGCGTTTCCCGTCCGTTTTCGCGGTACAGGGCGCTGAACCAGTCCTGGTCCGCAATAACGGGCAGGATCTGCATGGTCCAGCTTTTGCCGGCCATGCGCTGGCGGTCGTAAAAAAAGGCTTCCGGCAGAGCCCATGTTTCCAGCTTCCATTCCCACAAGGCGCGCGGGAGTTCGCTGAAGATGGCGTGCACGTGCTTGTTCACCGGCCCTTTGTCGCTGTCGCTGAATACGGCGTAGGTGAAACTTGCTCCGGGCTGGGTGGAGCTCTCGGTGGGTACGGTAACGGTCTGATCGCCGTTGGCAACAAGAGAGAGCGGCGGGTTCACCGTAACCTCTATGTTGGCCAGCCCGGAAACATAGAAGTTCTGGGCCGCCGAACCCTTTTGCCTGGGCGAACAGGCGCTGATGGCCGTCAGAAGAAGCAGGGCCGCCAAAAGCATGCTGAAAACCGGAACGCGCCGGAAAAGCCTGAAAGACATGGTTACTCCTGAAGTAAACGCGCGGGGCGCGGGTGCTGATGGTCCGCGGGACAGCAAATCTGTCGCTTGTTTTTACCTTGTGCGCGCTGTGATGGCAAGGCTGTGAAATCACGGCCCGCATCCTTTATCTCCGGCGGACCGTGAAAAAAATCCGCAAGGCTTGATTTTTTCCCTGTGCGCGCCTAGTGTGGCATAATTAGGGTTGTTTTTTTAAGCGCCGCCACTCTGTATTTGTACCCGCCCTTTGTGCGCGCGGCAAAAGGGCGCGGCCCGCCCCCTGGAGAATCCATGGCAGACGAAAAGCCCGGGGCCCGGCTTTTGTATCCACAGCCCCCGCTGTCATTTCAAGATTTCGAGCGAAGCATGGCTTCACTCTCCCTTGAAGCCATGCTCGGCGTCAGCGGCATTGCGGTCTGGGAATGGGATCCGGATGCCGGGCTATGCTACATATCGGACGAATGGCGCCGGATGGTGCAGTGCGACAAAGACGATCTTGCCCAGAACGTGCGGCACAGTTGGTGGTGGTCGCGGGTGCATGACGAAGATCGGCCCCTGCTGGAGCAGGCCATCGGGGATGTCAAGGAAGGGCGTAAGGACAATGTTGATGTCCTGTTCCGCCTGCAACGCGCGGATGGCTGCTGGGCCTGGCTTTTGAGCAAGGGCAACCTCTGCGCCAGCGCGAAGGCGGACAAGGGCCGGCGCCTTTCCGGCATGCTTGTTGACGTGTCCCGCCTGCGCTCTGACAGCACCTTTCAGCACGGCAGTTCCGGCGTTGGCGATGTTTTTTATCACGCCATGCTGGAGAACTCCCCCGACCTCCTGGTGCGCATGGACCGCGAGCTTTTTCCCGTCTACATCAACCCGGTTGCCGCGCGCTACATGAACCGGGAACGCCATGAGTATTCATTTACAGAACCCCTGGAAGAACTGAAAATACAGCCTGAACAACTGGCCTTTTTACAAAATAATGTGCGGCGCGTCTTTGAGGAGAAATGCGTCGTGCGCGAGATGGTCAGCTTTACCACGGCCTTTGGCCATGAGGTCACCGGCGAGTATTCCTTCTGGCCCGAATTTGACGCCGGGGGCAAGGTCAGGTTCGCCATGACCCAGTTCAGGGATCTCACTGAACAGACGCAGGCAGAGCAACGGGCCAGGCTCAATGAACAGCGCCTGGACGCCCTGTATCATCTTACGCAGATGGATAACGCCCAGGAAGGCACCCTGCTGGACTTTGTTCTGGACAGTGTGCTGAAGCTGACAAGCAGCAGCAGCGGCTTTGTTTTCATCCCGAATAAGGACCCCCTGGGCAAGGGATACATGCTCTGGTCCGACGACCATTATCGCTTTTTGGATCGCTGCCACCTCCCCGTGGACAGGCTGCCCGAGGACCTGGTCAAACTGGCGGCGGACGAAAACGGCAATATCACCTTCCGCTCCATTAAAAACGGCAACGGCAGGGAGCCGGTGCACGTATCATTTAACGGTGCCATGCCGGTTATGCGCAGCATCATGGCCCCCGGCATGGAAGGGGACAGGGTGGTCTGCGTCGCCGGGGTGTGCAACAAGAATACCGACTATGAAGAAGCGGACGTGCAGCAGCTGGAAGCATTTATCAGCGGCGCCTGGCTGATTCTGCGCAGACGGCGCTTCATACAGGAACTGCAGCGGGCAAAGGAAGCGGCGGAACACGCCAACAAGGTCAAGGACGAGTTTCTGGCCAACGTCAGTCATGAACTGCGCACCCCCTTGAATGGCTTGCTCAGCATGCTGCAATTGCTAGAGTTTCTTCCCCTGACCAGACAGCAGCAGGAATATGTGCGCACGGCCTCCCTTTCCGGCAAGACGCTGCTCAGGATCATCTCGGATATTCTTGATTTTTCACGGATGGAGTCGGGCAAGATGACCCTGCAGCCCGTGCTGTTCAATCTGAAACAGACGGTGCGGTCCAGCAGCAGCCTGTTTCAGGGGGAGGCCGGGCGCAAGGGGCTGTACCTGGAAGTATCCATCGACGAGGCCATTCCGGACTTCCTGCTGGGCGACGATGCCAGAGTGCGGCAGATATTGTTCAATCTTGTGGGCAACGCCTTGAAGTTCACGGACAAGGGCGGCATCAGAATTAACTGCTCCCTGCTCGGGACCCACAGGGCTGAAGGCCGGGTGCGCCTTTATTTTGAAGTGGCCGATACCGGCATCGGCATCCCCAGGGAAAAACAGGGTGTCATCTTTGACGCGTTTACCCAACTGGACAGCTCGGCTACGCGCAGGCATTCGGGCACCGGCCTTGGCCTTGGCATAGTCAGACATCTGGTGCAGATGATGGCCGGCTCCGTGAGCGTGGAAAGTGAGGAGGGCGCCGGCACCTGCGTTTCCTTCACCCTGCTGCTCGATCTTCCGGGCGACGTCGTCCAGACCGTGCAACACGAAAAGTACAGCCTGCTTCCAAGCGACAGCCGCCGGCCCCTGCATATTCTGGTGGCTGAAGACGACAGCGTGAGCCGCTTCGCCCTTAAAGCCTTTCTACAACGGGTCGGGCACAAGGTGGCCTGTGTCGGCAACGGCAGGCAGGCCCTGGAGGCCCTGAAACTCTATCCCTTTGACTGCCTGTTCACCGATATCCAGATGCCGGATATGGACGGGCTGGAGCTTGTGGTCCGCATCAGGCAGAACGCAGCCGATGACATCATACCCACAGCCGAAGTGGCTGCCGAACTGTGCGCCGCTTTCCCGGAAGAAGCATGCGCCAAAGGAAGACCCATAGCCATGCCCATACCCAGAGACTGCCTGGTGGTGGCGGTAAGCGCCCACGCCATGACCGGCGATAAGGAGCGCTTTTTGCGCAAGGGCATGGATTATTACATTTCCAAGCCCATAGTGGCGGAAGAATTGCAAAAGGTGCTGGATATGCTTACAGCAAGAGCGGAACGCCGCCGGAGCGCGGCCCCATGATCGCTGCCATGCCCC
>JAJDJN010000142.1 GCA_030267245.1 Desulfovibrio sp. OttesenSCG-928-A18 | reverse complement strand
GCAATATCCAGCTTGATAAAAACATTTGCCGCGCCCGAAAACGGCTTGCTGGCGCGAGGAGCCGCAGGAAGACATCGCCATGCCCGTGCTGGAAGAATCGGATTACCGCCCGCCCCGCTGGCTGCGCGGCGGGCATGCCCAGACGGTCTTTCCCGCCCTGTTTCGCAGGCTGCCGGAGCCGGTCCGGGAACAGCTGCGTATAGACACGCCGGACAAGGACTTTTTCGAACTGGACATAGTCCGGGCCGCTGCTTGCGCTCATGCCCCTTGCGGGCCGGGCCGCCCGGCTTCGGACACGGCCGTAATCGTGTCCCACGGGCTTGAAGGCCATGCCCGGCGCGCTTATATGCGCGGCATGTGCCTCGCCTTTGCTTCGACCGGCTGGGATTCGGTCTGTCGCAATAT
Source organism: Desulfovibrio sp. OttesenSCG-928-A18 (assembly GCA_030267245.1). Lineage (GTDB taxonomy): Bacteria > Desulfobacterota > Desulfovibrionia > Desulfovibrionales > Desulfovibrionaceae > Frigididesulfovibrio. The sequence continues at coordinate 5,150 of JAJDJN010000142.1, read as the reverse complement.
GAGGTCCTGCGGCAGGCAGATGAACAAGGGGCCCGGCATGTACCACAGCGGGCAGACCGATGACATACACAGCACTGTCCGCTACTGCCTGGATGTCGGGTACAGGCGTCTTTTTCTTGTGGGCTTCAGCATGGGCGGTAACCAGACCCTCAAATACCTTGGTGAGGAGCCGGAGCGGGTGCCGCCGGAACTGGCCGGGGCCGCGGTGTTTTCCGTGCCCTGCCATTTGCCGGGAGCGGCGGGGGAGCTGGATAAGCCGCGCAACAGAATGTACATGTGGTATTTTATGCGCAGCCTGCGGCAAAAAGTGCGCGCCAAGCACGCCGTATATCCGGAACTTTATCCGCTGGAAGGGCTTGAGGGCATACGCAGCTTTGCCGAGTTCGACAACAGATATACCGCGCCCGTGCACGGTTTTGCCTCGGCCGGGGATTATTGGGAAAAGGCTTCGGCCCTGCCGTTTTTGGGGCGCATCCGTGTGCCGGTCCTTTTGGTCAACGCGCGCAACGATCCCTTCCTTTCGCCCCAATGTTCCCCGGTATCCATTGCGGCTGACAGCGATACGCTTTTTCTTGAACAGCCGGAGCAGGGCGGCCATGTAGGTTTTACACCCGCCGGGGGCGGCGATCTGTACTGGTCGGAAAAACGCGCGCTGGAATTTTTTCACGGATTATGAGGGCTTCGGCGCTGGACGGAAGGATGCATGCTCCGCTATAGTGTGCCCGAAAATACCGGTCCAGAGCAAATTCACTTTGAAAAGGCGGATTAGCTCTGCAAGGATTTGTCCTCAAATCCTTGCCCTGAAATGCTCGCAGGCGAGCCTTGATCGTCCTTGAGCCAAGCATTTCAAAGGTAAACTGGTTCAGGGCCTGTTAAGGCTACGGCCCCTTTGTCCTTTGCCGTGTCAGAAAACCTTTTTATCCCGGTAGAGTGCCCCAAGAGTACACTCCCTGCATAAAAAGGTCTTCTTCCCCGGCAGAGAGCAAAATTGTGCGTAGTGTCAACAGCCCCTGGCCGGACAAGGAGTACCCATGCATATTCTCATTGTGGATGATGAACATGAATTCCTTGAACTCATGACCAACCGCCTGCAAAAGCGTGGATTTACAGTGGTCACCGCTTCTTCGGGCGAACTGGCCCTGAGGGAGGTGGCAAGGCAGGACTTCGACGCCATGGTGCTGGATGTGAAAATGCCCGGCATTGACGGCATAAAGGTGCTGCAGCAGGTGAAACAGAGCAAGCCGGAACTGCCCGTGCTGCTGCTCACCGGGCATGCCAGCATCGAGGCCGCCATGACCGGCGTGGAATCCGGGGCTGTGGACTATCTGCTCAAGCCCGTGCCTATCAATGACCTGATCATGCGGCTAAAGGAAATAGCTTCCAGGAAAGAGTGAAGAGAATTTTCATGGGCATATTTGATGCGGTCAGCGCCCTGTTCAGGGGCGAGCGCAGATCAAGCGAACAGGGAAAACAGGAAGAAGAGCTGCGCCGGGCCTTTAAAACACGCTGCAGCCACTTCCGCTCTCTGCTTTCGGCCAACAAACGCGCCCTTGCCACCATGGCCACTCTGGAAGAGGCCATGCAGGGGCAGCGTCTTTTCAGCATGAGCTTTGTGCGCGCCAACTGCACCACGCTCATTGCCGCTGTATTCAACATGGTAAGGCACCTGGACGCCCTTTCTGGCGGCGCCTATCCGGAGCTGCTGGACAGGCTCAAGGATATCCAGCAAAAAATCGACTGCATCATTTCCCCCAAAAACGAGCCGGTCTCCGGTCCGCTGGTGCTGCCCATGGAGGCCATCGGCATTGAACTCGCCCACGAGGTGGGCGCAAAAATGGCCAGCCTCGGCGAAGCGCGGCAAAGCCTCGGGCGCACCATCCCCAAAGGCTTTGTGATTACCGCCTCCGGGTTCAAGCGTTTTATCGAGGCCAACAAGCTGCAGGAAGAGATCAACCGCCGCATGCAGATCACGGATCTGGCCAAGCTGGACGCCGTGTTCGCCCTCAGTTCCTCACTGCAGCAGTTGATCATTACCTCCCCCGTGCCCGATGATCTGGAGCGGGCCATCATGGAGCAGTACGAGGCCATGGCCGACTCCGGCCCCGAGCCCCGCCTGGCGGTGCGCAGCAGCGCCATTGGTGAAGACGCCATCGGCACCTCTTTTGCCGGCCAGTATCGTTCCGAGTTGAACGTGACCAGGGACAGCCTCCTGGATACCTACAAGGAAGTCGTTGCCAGCAAATACGGGGTAACGGCCATGACTTACCGCGTGAACCGGGGCATATCGGATGACGAGGTGCCCATGTGCGTGGGTTGCCTTGAAATGATCCCGGCCACGGCCGGGGGCGTTGCCTACAGCATGGACCCCATGGGCCGTGAAGCCGGGGTTGTGATCAACTCCGCTCCCGGTTTGCCCGGCGCGGTGGTTGACGGCAGCGTGGATGTGGATGTGTTTCGCGTTTCGCGCGAAAAACCCCGGCGCATCCTGCACCGCCATGTGCCCCTGAAGCGCTTTCGCCTGGAGTGTTCGCCCGATGAGGGCGTCCTCAAGCGCCCCCTGGACGATGCCGATGCTTCGGCCCCCAGCCTTGACGACGAACAGATCCTGCAAGTCGCCAAATGCGCTCTGGAATTTGAAGACCTGTACGATCAGCCCCAGGACGTGGAATGGGCCTTTGCCCCTGACGGCGGGCTTGTGGTGCTGCAAAGCCGGCCCCTGTCCGGCATGGAGGAAGCGCTGGAAGGCGCCTGCGTGCCCGAAGGTACGGTTGTGCTGGCCGAGGGCGGCATCTGTGCGAGCCCCGGAGTGGGCGCCGGCCCGGTCTTTGTGGTCAGGCGCGATGCGGATATGCTGCGTTTTCCGCCCGGGGCGGTGCTGGTGGTCGAGCAGGCCCACGCCCGCTGGGCTCCTATTTTGAACCGCGCTTCAGCCCTTGTGGCCGAATTTGGCGGGGCGGCCGGGCATCTGGCCAGTGTTGCCAGGGAATTCAGGGCGCCGGCCCTGTTCGGCGTCGAAAACGCGCTCCGCCTTCTGGCGGCCGAACAGGAAGTGACTGTGGATGCGGACGCCAGACGCGTATTGCAGGGGCGCGTGGAAGAAGTGCTGGCCCACAAACGCGAGCCCAGGGTCAGCTTTGCCGGCTCGCCGGTGCACGCCGTGCTGGCAAAAACCGTGCACCACATCGTGCCCTTGCACCTGCTGCATCCGGAGAGCCCGACCTTTTCTCCCGCTTTTTGCGAAACCCTGCACGATATCACCCGCTTCTGCCATGAAAAGGCCGTGGAAGAGATGTTCCGCATGGATGAATCTTTGTTCTGCGGGCGCTGCGGCAAGCAGCTCAAGTACAAGGGCGGCAAACTGCAGTACTATGTGGTGGATATTGAAAACGGCTTCTGTGAACCCGTGCCCGGCAAATATATTGAGATGGAGCAGATTTGCTGCCCGCCCATGCATGCTTTGTGGGAAGGCATGATCGCCATCCCCTGGGCGGGGCCGGTGGGCACCACGGCGCGCGGTTTTCTGGCCCTGGTGGCCGAAAGTGCCGGCAACCCCGATCTTGAAGTGACCAGGGCGTCGGATCGCATGCTGCGCAACTATTTTCTGGTTGACCGGGAATACTGCAATCTGCAGGCCAGCTTCGGCTACCATTTCTGTACAGTGGAGGCCCAGGCCGGGAAAGCGGATCAGGAAAACTACGTCAATTTCCACTTCAAGGGCGGGGCGGCGAACATCGCCCGGCGGCTCATGCGCGTGAACGCCATCGCCGATGTGCTTGCCGAAAACGGCTTCATCGTGGAAGTGAAGGAAGACGCCCTGTCAGCCAGGGCCGAAGAACTGAGCGCCAGGGAGGTGCTGGAACTGCTGCTCATCCTTGGCTATCTGATCATCCACACACGCCAGATGGACGCGGCCATGGGCGGGGAAGATTCCCGCACCGCCTTTGCCGACACCTTGCGCAAGGGCATCGCCCAGGTCCTGACCATGTCCGTGGACAGGTCCTGAAGCAGTCCCGCGCGGGCTTGAACCCCTTGCCCGCCTATTGCGCGAACTGCACAACGCCCTGCACGAACCAGTCCATCTCCAGCAGTTCCTTGTCCGACAGCGAGGAGTCCGCCGCCAGACGCTCATTGCCTTGTGCGTCACGCAAAGGGCCGGCAAAGACCGTGTGGCGTCCGTCCATGATTTCCAGCCTGCGCTGCGCGACCTTTTCCCTGATCTCGGCGGGCACCTTTTCGCTTATGGGCGAAATGTCGACAATGCCGCTGTCCATGCCGTACCAGTAGTCACCCGCTTTCCAGGACCCCGCACGCACCTTGGCGATCATATCCATGTAAAAAGGCGTCCAGTTCCATACGGCGGCCACAAGGTGCGCATCCGGCGCAAACTGGCGCATATCCATATTGTAGCCTATGGAAAAAAGCCCGGCTTCCTGAGCCGCCTCCTGCGGCCCGGGGGAATCCTGGTGCTGGGCGACGACATCCGCCCCAAGGCGGATCAGCGCTTGGGCCGCCTCTTTTTCCTGCCTCGGGTTGTACCAGCTTTTTGTCCAGATAACGCGCACTTCCGCCTCCGGATTCATTTCGCGCACGCCCAGGGTAAAGGCGTTGATGCCGCGCACCACTTCCGGGATGGGGAACGCGGCCACGTAACCGATTCGCCCGCTCCTGGTCATGCTCCCCGCAACCAGGCCCGAGAGATAGCGCGCCTGATACATGCGGCCGAAAAAGGTGCTCAGGTTCTCCGAGCTCTGGTTGCCCGAACAATGCAGATAGGTGATGCCGGGATACTGCCGCGCCACCTTGAGCATCGGTTCCAGATAGCCGTAACTCGTCCCGATGATGATGTCGTAGCCCTTGCTGCTCATGTTCGCGAACACCGCTTCGGAGTCTTCCCCTTCGGGCACGCTTTCAGCCAGATAGGTGATGACCCCCGGCTCCTGATCCAGTTTCTGACGGGCCAGATCGTGGGCGTAGGACCAGCCGGCGTCTCCCACGGGCGACACGTACACGAAACCTACTCTGCACTCGGGGGAGCCGTCGGCCGCAAAGCCGGGCGAAGCGGCAAGCAGCAGTGACATAAGAGCCAGACAAAAAATATGGAATTTCATGGTATTCTCCTGCCGTGCACGCCTGAAAAGCAAAGCCGCATC
>JAJDJN010000141.1 GCA_030267245.1 Desulfovibrio sp. OttesenSCG-928-A18 | reverse complement strand
AAAGGGCTGCCCGTAGATGTTGCCGAAAAAATCCAGCAAGTGCGTTTCCACGCGCAGTTTTTCCTCGCCAAAGGTGGGGTTGCGGCCCACGTTGGCCACTGCCTTGTGGTAGACGCGGCCGCCCCCCAGACAAACCCCGGGCAGTGTGTGGCGCTTGGGGTTGACCTCGGCCATGACCGCGTACACGCCGGTGCGCGGCAGCAGCAGATCTTCATTCATGCACAGGTTTGCGGTTGGAAAGCCCAGGAGCCGGCCGCCCCGGTTCATGCCGTGTTCCACTACGCCTTCCACGCTGTGGGGGCGCCCGAGCAGGGCGGCGGCGGCAGCGGCGTCACCGCTGAACAGGGCCTCACGGATGCGGGTGGAACTGACCGCCGCGCCGTTCACAATGACCGCCGGGAACTCCTCCACGTCAAAGCCATACTGCCTGCCCAGTTCGGCCAGCAGCACCGCGTTGCCGCGCCTGCCCTTGCCGAAGCCGTAGTCGTAGCCCACCACCAGCTTGCGCGTGTTCAGGCTTTGCACCAGCACCTCGCGCACAAAGTCCTCGGGCGAGATGGCGGCGGTTTCAGGGGTAAAGGGCATGACCAGAACGAGATTCACGCCGAGTTCGGCGAAACACTCCAGCTTGTGCTGCAGCCCCATGAGCTGGGGCGGGGCCTTGTCCCCGAAAAGCACGCGCAGGGGATGCGGTTCGAAGGTGATGACCACGGCCGGTAGGCCGTTTTCATGCGCGCAGGCTACGGCCCGCCCGATCAGGCGCTGGTGCCCGAGGTGCACGCCGTCAAAGTTGCCGATGGTCACGGCGCAGCCGCGCGCCAGGGCGCGCGGGGCAAGGGGGAGCGAACGCGGGTCTGTGGCTATGTGCATGGCCCTTCCTATTCCTCCAGCACCGGGTAGCTGCCGCTCCAGCAGGCGGTGCAGAAGCTGTCGCAATCCTTGCCGAAAAGGCCGGTGATGCCTTCAAGGGAAAGGTAGCCCAGGCTGTCCATGTCCAGGCGTTTGCGGATCTCTTCCAAACTGTGGTTGTGCGCCATGAGCTCTTCGCGGCGGGGAAAATCCACGCCGTAGATACAGGGGTGCCGCGTGGGCGGGCAGGCGATGCGCAGATGCACCTCGAGGGCGCCGGCGGCGCGCAGTTCGCCGCCCAGAGCCGCCGTGGTGGTGCCACGGATCAGGGAATCGTCCACCAGGGCCACGCGTTTGCCCCGGACCACCTCGCGCACCACGTTGTGCTTCATGCGCACGGCGGCGGCCCGCGCCTCCTGCCCCGGCGCGATGAAACTTCTGCCTATATAGTGGTTGCGGATGAGCCCGCGGTCAAGGGGGCGGCCGATGCCCCTGGCAAAGCCCATGCCGGCCGACACTCCGGAATCCGGGATGGCGACCACAATGTCCACGTCGGCCGGATGCTCCCGGGCCAGGGCCTCGCCGCTGCGCTGACGGAACAGGTGCGGCGTTTCGCCAAAGACCAGGGAATCCGGCCTGGCAAAATAGATGAGTTCCAGCAGACAGCGGGCCCGGCGGCCGCGCTCGCCAAAGTACAGGGAGCGGCAGCCCTGCGCGTCGCAGACCACCATCTCGCCGGGTTCGATCTCCCGCTCGAAGCTTGCCCCGATCTGATCAAAGGCGCAGCTTTCCGAGGCAGCCACCCAGCCCTCTTTCAGACGGCCCAGGGCCAGGGGCCTGAAGCCCAGGGGGTCGCGGGCCGCGATCAGCCGGTCGGGGAACAGCATGACCACCGCAAAGGCCGAGCCGGCCAGGGATAGTACCCGGGCGATCTCTTTGGCGTCAGTGGCCTGCTCCTGAGCCAGCAGGTGCAGAAAAATCTCGCTGTCCGTGGTGGTCTGGAACAGGGCGCCGGTGGCGCAGAGGCTGTAATTCAGGCGCTTTGAGGCGGCGAGGTTGCCGTTGTGGGCCAGGGCCACTTCGCCGCCGATATAACGACCGAGCAGGGGCTGGGCGTTGACAAAGCTGCTGCTGCCGGTGGTGGAATAGCGCACGTGCCCCACCGCGTGCAGGCCGGGCATGGCTTGCGCCTCGCCCTGGCCAAAGACGCGCGAGACCAGCCCCATGCCCCTGTGGCAACTGAGCGTGCCCTCGTGGCTCACCGCGATGCCCGCCGACTCCTGCCCCCTGTGCTGCAGGGCGTGCAGGCCGAGTGCGGCCACCCGCGCGGCGTCGGGCACGTTGAAAAGACCAAGTACGCCGCACTCGTCACGCGGGTGATCGTCATCCTGCATGTGGTCGAGCCCGGAGGCGCATGCGGCGTTTGCCTCCGGCCTTTCGCCGCATGCGGACGCGCAGCCGGCTTGTGTGCCGCCGGCGGGAGAGAGCGTGTGCCCGGCCCGTGTTCCGCCGGCGGGCGTCAAAGGTCCGTGCCTGAGCATCATTGCGCAGCCTCCGGGATTATTCGGTAAAATCAAGAGTCTTGCGCGAGTCCGTACATTGATTGAGCAGGGCGAGCACAAGCTGATGCTTGGGGTGCGAGGCATAGGCGGCAAAGCCGCTGGCGTCGTCGTGACGGGTGACAAGCACGAGTTGGGCTGCCTCGGTGCTGCCCTCCTGGATCTGCGTGGACACGCTGATATCCTTGAGGGCTTCGATGCGTTCCTTGAGGGCGAGCAGGCGTTCGCGGATCAGGTTGGCGTTTTCCTCCCCTGTGCGGCCCTGGGCTTCGGGCTTGAATGTCCACCATACGATATGGGTAAACATGTCTGGCTCCTTTGAAAAAATGTTATGAACGGGATCGAAAACAGCAAAAGCCGCGTGAAAGCGGCTTTTTATGCAAAAAGAAGAAAACAGCTCTGGCCGGGTGCGGCAACGGCGGGGCTCATGGATGCCTTGTGCGGGCGCGCGCCCTATTTCATACGGTAAGTGATGCGTCCGCGCGTCAGGTCATAGGGCGACAATTCCACCTTCACCCTGTCGCCGGGCAGGATGCGGATGTAGAACTTGCGCATTTTTCCTGAAATATGGGCCAGAACTTCGTGGCCGTTTTCCAACTTCACGCGGAACATGGCATTGGGCAAGGCTTCCTGCACAATGCCGTCGATCTCCAGAGCTTCTTCTTTGGCCATACAATCCTCAAAAGGCGTTTTCGTGTGGGAACAAAGGCCGTTCGTGTCATGTTTCAGCCCCGCTGTCAACGTCGCCCAAGGGCGCTGCCGCAGTACATGATAGACCGGAGCCCGCGCGCCCGACTTTGCCTGCCCTGCCGCCTGCCCCGTCGCGTGCCCTGTGCGTGCCCTATGCGTGCCCTATGTATTGCCTGTCGCCTGCCCTGTGCCTGCCCTGTGCGTGCCTGTCACGTGCCTGTCACGTGCCTGTCGTGACCCTGTCGGCGCCCTTGCCAATTCGCCTGAAATTGCCTACATTCGCCTCCACCCTGTGGGCGGCCATACAATCCGGCAGCCCCCCAAAAAGCGGAGAGGTAGCGAAGTCCGGCCGTAACGCGCTCGACTCGAAATCGAGTTAGCTCAGAGATGAGCTACGTGGGTTCGAATCCCACCCTCTCCGCCATAGATTAAAATCGAAGAAACCCGGATTGACCGATAAGCTAAGAAATACTAAGGTTTTCTTGGCTGGTTACTCCGGGTTTCTCTTCGTGTAACCAGCGACATCTGAACTATTTCGGGGGCAACTTTTGGGGCAACAATTGCCCCCAGGCGATGCCCCGAAGGAGTTGCCCCCATGTCGCTTACTGACCGTGAAATCCGTAACATTGCACCCACTTCCAAGCGGCAACGCTACTTTGACGAGCGCGGCCTATATCTGGAAGTTGCCCCCAGCGGGGGCAAGTGGTGGCGTTTCAAGTACCGTTTTGCCGGAAAGGAAAAACGACTCTCCCTTGGCGTGTATCCTGAAGTCGGCTTGAAAGAGGCCCGGCTAAAGTGCGCGGAGGTTCGCGCTATCCTCCATGAAGGCATCGACCCCGGCGAGGAACGCAAACAGCAAAAAGCCACCCTGGGCAGACCATCCAAAAACGACAGTTTTGAAGTCGTTGCCCGTGAATGGTTCGCCAAGTTTGCGCCGCAGTGGGCCGAGGGCCACGCCGAAACCGTAATCTCCCGACTGGAAAAACTTGTATTCCCCTACATCGGCAAACAGGCCGTTGATTCCGTATCCGCACCGGACGTACTTGCAGTCCTGCGCCGGATGGAGGTGCGCGGCACTATCGAAACCGCCCGCAGGGTACGCGGCATTTGCAGCCAGGTTTTCCGGTACGCTGTCGCTACAAGCCGAGCCGAGCGCGACCCCGCCGCCGACCTGATAGGAGCGTTGCCCCCGGTCAAGCAGAAGCATCATGCTTCCATCACCGACCCCAAAGGCATAGGCGGTCTTTTACGGGCCATAGACGCTTATACAGGCTCGTTTGTGGTTAAATGCGCCCTCCAGCTTGCACCGCTTACTTTCGTGCGCCCTGGCGAACTGCGGCGGGCTGAATGGTCGGAGTTCGACCTTGAGGCGGCTGAGTGGCGTATCCCGGCTGAAAAAATGAAAATGAAAGCCCCGCATATCGTTCCCCTCTCCCGGCAAGCAATAGCGGTGATGGAGCAAATACGCTCTCTGACTGGATGCGATCGCTATGTGTTCCCAAGCGGCAGAACCATCATGCGCCCCATGAGCGAAAACGCCGTTACCGCCGCCCTCCGGCGCATGGGCTTCACCAAAGAAGAAATGACCGGGCACGGCTTCCGCAGCATGGCCTCAACCCTGCTCAACGAACAGGGCTACAACCGTGACTGGATTGAGCGCCAGCTTGCCCACTCCGAGCGTGATGGGGTTCGGGCCGCATACAACTACGCCGAGTATTTACCTGAAAGGCGCCGTATGATGCAGGAGTGGGCAGACTTCTTAGATTCCTTGCGTAATAATGGGAGTAGGTAGAGCATGGGTACGAATATAATCATTCGCTGCAAAGAGCCTCAAATCGAAATGTTGGTTGAAAGGTTCGGTCTTGGCTACCTCTGGGCAGATGTGGGAATATTTGAAATTTCCGCATCTGCCTGCATAACGCTACAGAAACTACGTTCCCGCTGGACGTGCGTTACAGAGAGCTTTATTTCCGAAAAAATGGGAAATCATGAACTGCCACTTGCAGGGCTGATTGATCATTTTGCCGACGATGATATTTACCAATGTAGGCCCATTATTGGATATTTTGAATATTTGACACTTCCCGAAAATCATCCTGACTACGCCAAGAGATTTCCCCGGTCATACCAATGCTTCGCTCATGAGTATTCAATAAAGGATTTTGTTTTGCCCTTATGCAATGTTGAAGCGTATGAAAAAGTTCATCCCGAAGTTTTGCGCCCGACCATTCAAGAGCCGGAGGAACCTATTGGAGCAACCGGCCCCGAATTACTTATTGAAATTCTCTCTCGCTTATCCGGCCTTGAAGAACATGAACTTATAGCCAACCGCAAAGAATACCTTGCAGCGATTTTATATGCTGCCGGAACTGTAGCCCGCATGTCGCATGCCTTGCTAAGCGGCAAGGCTGATGTGGAAGAAAACGGCAGGCAGGAAAGAGCGCGGGTATGGCGGAATAATGGGCTGGAAAAACTTGG